>JADGOU010000023.1 GCA_017882835.1 Frankiaceae bacterium
CTCCGGGCAGCCTGGTCGAGCAGTGGCAGGAAGAGCTCCTGGACAAGTTTGGGATTCGGTTCGAGCTACTCACCCGCTCCCTGGTCGATTCGACCCCCGATGAGAACGTCTTCGAACGCCACCCGTTGCTGCTCGCGCGGATGGACCAGCTTTCTCGCTCCGAGGAGCTGCGCAGCGCCCTGGAGCACGCGGACTACGACCTCGTCGTCGTCGATGAGGCACACCGCATGTCCGCCCACTACTTCGGCGCAGAGCTGAAGACGACAAAGCGCTACGACCTCGGCCGTCTGCTCGGTCGGGTCGCGCGGCACCTGCTGCTCATGACCGCGACCCCGCACGCCGGCAAGGAAGAGGACTTCCAGCTGTTCCTGGCGCTGCTCGATGGCGACCGTTTTGAAGGCCGGTACCGCGACGCCGTCCATTCCATCGACACGTCAGGGCTGATGCGGCGCATGGTCAAGGAGGATCTGCTCACCTTCGAGGGCAAGCCGTTGTTCCCGGAGCGGGTCGCGAACACGCTGATGTACGACCTCTCGCCTCCTGAAGCCGAGCTGTACGAAGCGGTCACCGACTACGTCCGCGAGCAGATGAACCGGGCCGAGCAGCTCAAGCACGTGGGCGAAGGCAGGAGAGGGAACACAGTCGGCTTTGCCCTAACGGTGCTGCAACGCCGCCTCGCATCCAGCCCGGAAGCGATCCTGCGCTCGCTAGACCGACGGCGCCGGCGACTAGAAGGCAAGCGACAGGAGACGCTCGGCCTGGACGCCACCGGCCAGTCATCGCTGGAGCGTCGGCTGGCCGATCTACTCGGGCGCACCGTCGAGGTCACCGAAGACGATTTGGACGAGTTGACCAGCGACGAACGCGAGCAAGCTGAAGACAGCGTGGTGGACGCTGCGTCCGCCGCCCGCACGCTCGCCGAGCTGGACAAGGAAATCGCGATCCTGGGCGATCTCGTGGAGCTGGCCCGGCGGGTTCGCCACTCGGGCACCGACCGGAAGTGGACCGAGCTGCGCAGTCTCCTTCTGGAAGAGGAGGCGATGTACGAAGCCGACGGTTCCCGTCGCAAGATCATCATTTTCACCGAACACCGCGACACCCTGAACTACCTGGTCGACCAGATCCGGTCGCTGCTCGGCCGCAACGAGCCGGTCGTGACGATCTCCGGCGGTGTCCCACGGGAGGCCCGTCGGGCGGTGCAGGAGCTGTTCACCCAGGACAAGGACACCCTCGTCCTGGTGGCCACGGACGCCGCCGGTGAAGGGCTCAACCTGCAGCGCGCTCACCTGATGGTGAACTACGACCTACCCTGGAATCCCAACCGGATCGAGCAGCGGTTCGGTCGCATCCACCGGATTGGCCAGACCGAGGTCTGCCGGCTGTGGAACTTGGTGGCCGCCGACACTCGGGAAGGGGCGGTATTCCAGCGGCTGCTCGACAAGGTGGAGGAGCAGCGCCGCGCGTACCAGGGGGAGGTCTTCGACGTCCTGGGCGAGGCGTTCGAGGGTCGACCGCTGCGAGACATCCTCATCGAGGCCATCCGGTACGGCGACCAGCCGGAGGTCCGCGCCCGGCTCGACCAGGTGATCGATGCCGAGGTGAGCGTCGGGCTGGACAAGCTGATGCAGGAGCGAGCCCTGCACGACGTCCTGGCCGATGCCGACGTTCGCGAGCTGCGGCTGCGGATGGAGGAGGCCCGGGCGCGGCGGCTCCAACCACATTACGTCCAAGCGTTCTTCGCCGAGGCCTTCCGCTTGCTGGGCGGACGGGTGAGTGCCCGCGAGACCGGCCGCTTCGAGATCACCCATGTGCCGGCCGAGGTGCGCGACCGAGATCGCCAAATCGGGTTGGGGGCGCCGGTGCTGCGCCGCTACGAACGGATCTGTTTCGAACGCGAACACCTCCGGGCCGTGGGCAAGCCGAAGGCTGACCTGGTCGCGCCGGGGCATCCGCTCCTCGATGCGGTGGTCGACCTAGTGGTCGAGCGGTACGGCACGCTGCTGAAGAAAGGTGCGTTCCTCGTCGACGGCAACGATCCCGGCGAGGATCCGCGCCTGCTCGTCGCCCTCACCCAAACGATCAACGACGGGCACGCCTTGGGCCGAACGGTCTCCAAGCGCTTCGACTTCGTCGAGATTCGTCCCAGCGGGCAAGCCTCCTCGGCCGGTCCGGCGCCATACCTCGACTACCGAGCGCCGGACTTGGACGAACTGAACCTGCTCGGCCCGCTGCTGAGCGAGCCATGGCTGGCCAGCGGCCCAGAGCAGGTCGCGGTCAGCTGGGCAGTGAGCCACGGCGCCAGCGAGCACCTCGCTGAGGTCTCGGAGCGCATCCGGACGACGGTTGCCCGGACCCGTGCGCAGGTCCGTCAGCGCCTCACCCAAGAAATCAACTATTGGGATGCCCGACACGCCGACCTGCTCGATCAGCAGGCCGCCGGGCGCCAGCTGAAGGTTAAGCCGGAGACCGCGGAGCGGCGCGCCCGCGACCTGGAGCGCCGGCTCGACCGACGGCTTGAGGACCTGGATGCCGACGAGGCATTGCGGCCGGTCCCACCCGTCGTCGCCGGTGGCGCGCTGGTCGTGCCGCAGGGTGCCCTGGACCGGCTGGCCGGCCGGCGGGATCGGCCGGTCGCCACCTACGCGAAGGACACCGCCGAGGTAGACCGCCGAGCCGTGGCCGCCGTCCTGGCCGCGGAGCGCTACCTGGGCCGCGATCCGAAGGAGATGCCGCACAACAATCCGGGGTACGACGTGCGATCGCTGACCCCAGACGGCCACCTCGTCTTCCTGGAGGTCAAGGGCCGGATCGCCGGTGCCGAGGACTTCGTCGTCACCCGCAATGAGGTGCTCTACGGCAAGAACGCCGATCGCTACCGCCTGGCCCTGGTGCGGGTGTCGCCGGAAGGGCCGAACCGGGATGAGGTGCGGTACCTGATCGACCCGTTCAAGGGCTTTGACTTCGGCGACTTCGCCGCCGACGGCGTCCGGGGTGACTGGACGGCCATGTGGGTCCGAGGCGGCCCGCCGCAGTGATCGAGCAGGTTCTGGCCGTTGTGGTACTCACGGGCGCGGAAGTATCACAACCGCTGGCCGGTGGGAGTTGAGTATCACTGGCACCAGGCCGTCACGTGACCGAAGATCGGGGCGTGGGTGGGGTCGGCTCACGCCTGCGGGAGGCGAGTTTACGCCTAGTTTTGCGTTACCCTCACACTCCATCCGTACTCTCGGCCTGGCCGAGACTGCGGGTGCCGGTGTCGACCGGATGTACGCCGAGATGGCAAGGCTTGGTCATCAGCCGCCCGCCTTCGTCGCCGACGCGTACCAGGTCCAGGTCCAGGTCACGCTGCTCGGTGGTGCGCCGAACACCCACTTGGCCCGTTTCGTCGCGACGCTCCCGAGCGACGACTCTGAAGACGCCGACACAATGCTGACGATGTTGACTTTGTTGACTCACCGGACTGTGACCGCAGAAGTACTCGCCCCCTTGCTGCAAAAGCCAGAACCGGAGGCTCTGTCAGTGCTCGACCGGCTGACCTCCGAGCGCATTGCGCTCTTGGAGCGCACCCGCGAGTTCGCCCGGCGATCCCGGCCTGTCTACCGCCTCCGCGAGCACGTCGTCGCGGCTCTGGGTCCGGCTCTGAGCTACCAGCGGCGCACGACCGACGAGTATGACCGGAAGATCGTCGCAATGGTGCGGGAGGTCGGGGAAGTCAACGCGCGCCTGGTCAAGCTGCTTCTCGACCTCGACACGGCGCCTGCCTCCCGAGTGCTCGGCGACCTCGTAACGCGAGGTGTGCTCGTGAAGACCTCGACGGCCGAGCGCGGACCCTCCGTCACCTACGGAGCCGGCCCCCGGTTCCCCAAGACGGCGGGTGGCCGACGTCCACTTGCTAAGCCGGCGGACTCGAAGGAGCGTCGGCGATGACCTACAAGCGCAAGCTCATCGAGGTCGCACTGCCGCTGGAGGCGATCAACCGCGAGTCGGCGCGAGAGAAGTCGATCCGGCACGGTCACCCCTCGACCCTGCACCTGTGGTGGGCCCGTCGGCCGCTTGCCGCCTGCCGGGCGGTCCTGTTCGCGCAGCTCGTCGATGACCCGTCCGCACACCCGGACAAGTTCCCGACCGAGCAAGCGCAGGCGGTTGAACGGCGGCGGCTGTTCGACCTCATCGAGCGCCTGGTCGTGTGGGAGAACAGCGGCAACGAGGCGCTGTTCCGGCAGGCCTACAACGAGATCGCGAAGTGCTTCGACGGCAAGCCACCCGCGATCCTGGACCCGTTCTGCGGCGGGGGGTCGATCCCATTGGAGGCGCAGCGACTCGGGCTTGAGGCGCATGCCAGCGACCTGAACCCGGTAGCAGTGCTCATCACCAAGGCGCTGATCGAGATTCCGCCGAAGTGGGCCGGGCGGCCGCCGGTATTTCCCGGCGCCGCCGAGTCGCGGCTCGACTGGTCGCGCGCGACCGGACTCGCCGAGGACGTCCGTCGGTACGGGCAGTGGATGCGGGACGAGGCGGAGAAGCGCATCGGGCACCTATACCCGAAGGCCACACTGCCGGACGGATCGAAGGCCAGCGTGATTGCGTGGATCTGGGCGCGCACGGTCACCTGCCCGAACCCGGCCTGCGGCATCGAGATGCCACTCGTCCGCTCCTGGTGGCTCGGGAAGAAGCAGGGCAAGGAGGCCTACGTCGTCCCGCGCGTCGAGAACGGCCGGGTCGAGTTCGGCATCGGGCATGACGTCGCGCATGCGCCGATAAAGGAGACCGATGGGACGGTCCGGCGCACCGGGGCTGTCTGCGTCGGCTGCGGCACGGCCGTTCCGCTGGCATACGTCCGAGTCGAGGGTAAGGCCGGGCGGATCGGCGCCCGCCTGATGGCCGTCGCCGCCGAGGGCCACCGGCGGCGCGTGTACCTGACGCCAACCACCGAGCATGAGAAGGCAGCGGATGTGCCGGTGCCGGACGACGTGCCCGACACCGAAATACCGCACAACCCGCGCTACCTAACGACTCCGAACTACGGCATGACGCGGCATGCGGACCTGTTCACCCCGCGCCAGCTCACCGCCCTCACCACGTTCGGCGATCTCGTGGGCGAGGCGCGAGAGAAGGTGTACGCCGATGCCCTCGCCACCGGCGTTCAGGCGGGCGAGCGGCTGGAGGCCGGCGGCCCGGGCGCAGCCGCATACGCCGACAGCGTTGCGGTTTACCTCGCATTTACAGTTGACAGATGTGCCGACTATTGGTCGTCCCTATGCGGTTGGCACGTCACCCGGGAAGTAATTCGTAGCACTTTTTCCCGTCAAGCCTTGTCCATGGTATGGGATTACGCAGAGGCAAATCCTATAGGTACGGCGACCGGTTGTTACAGCGCTATGTTGGATTGGGTATGGAAGTGCGTCGCTCGTTCACCGACTCAAGGTCGCGGCACGGCAACCCAGCGGTCTGCTTTGCAATCAGGTCAAAGCTCCGCCGTCTCTACAGATCCGCCATACTACGACAACGTCGGTTATGCTGATCTTTCCGACTTTTTCTACGTCTGGTTGCGTCGATCACTGAGAACCATTTTGCCATCGGCATTGAGTACCATGTTGACTCCAAAGAAGGATGAGCTGGTTGCTGACCCGTTTCGTCGTGGCGGCGTACAAGATGCCAGCAGGTTCTTCGAGAACGGCTTCACGCGCGTGTTCGCGAAGGTCAGAGCCGAGACTCCTGCTGACCTGCCCATAACTGTCTTCTACGCCTTCAAACAGTCCGAAAGCGACATCGATGGCACGGCGTCGACCGGCTGGCAGACTTTGCTTCAAGGGATGCTTTACTCCGGCTGGCAGGTCACGGCGACGTGGCCTATTCGCACGGAGCTTGGGAATAGGACGCGCAGTCTTGACTCCAACGCGCTCGCTTCCTCAATCGTGCTCGCGCTACGGCCCAGGCCGCCCACCGCTGAGGCTGTGACCCGGCGGGCGTTCTTAACAGCACTCAAGAGCGAGTTGCCACGTGCTCTTCGGGACCTGCAGCAGGGCTCGATCGCGCCGGTGGACTTCGCTCAGGCCGCTATCGGACCCGGCATGGCGGTGTTCTCTCGGTATCGGACAGTGGTCGAGGCGGACGGATCGGCCATGACCGTGCGCACCGCGCTTGCCCTCATAAACCACGCGCTGGACGAGGTGCTCACCGAGCAGGAGGGTGACTTCGACGCGGATACCCGGTTTTGCGTCAAGTGGTTCACGCAATTTGGCTGGGACGAGACCGACTTCGGGCACGCCGACCAACTGTCCCGCTCTACCAACACCTCCGTCGATGGCTTGGTCCGCGGTGGTGTCTTCTGGGCGCGGGCGGGAAGGGCTCGCTTGCTGGCACCCGACGACCTCAGTGATGACTGGAACCCACTGACCGACGACCGGATCAGTGTCTGGGAGGCCGTCGTACGGCTGGGCAAGACGCTGGACCAGCAAGGCGGCGAGGAGGCCGCTCGGCTCATGGGTGCCGTTGCGCAGCGCGTCGACCTCGACACGGCGAAGGAGCTGGCCTACCTGCTCTTCGCCATCTGCGAGAAGAAGAAGTGGACGGACACCGCCCTACTCTTCAACGGTCTGGGGACGTCCTGGTCAGACCTGTCCGCTGTCGCCCGCGCTGGTGGTTCGCGCACCCCACCGCCGGCGCAGCCGGCACTGGAGTTCGCCACCGGGGATCAGGGCTGACAATGGCTGCACCCACCCGACGCACGCCAACGCTCGACGACGTACGGGCACATCGGGCGGAGATCTCGGCGCTGGCCGAGCGTTACGGCGTGAGCGACATCCGCGTATTCGGCTCGGTCGCCCGCGGGGATGCCGACGAGCTCAGCGATCTCGACCTGCTCGTCGACGTACGCCCAGATCGCGGGTTGCTGGCCTTGAGCGCCTTTGCCGGCGAGGTCGAAGACCTGATGCAGGTGCCGACGCAGGTCGCGACGGTGAACGGACTCAAGGCGCGCATCCGGGCTCGGGTGACTGCCGAGGCGGTGCCGGTGTGAGGAGTGACCGCGAGCGTCTCCTCGACATCCTGGACGCCACCGACCGGATCGCGGTGCGGGTCGTCCGCGGTCGAGAGCGCTTCGATGCGGACGAGGATGCCCAGTTGGCAATGGTTCGCCTGATCGAAATCGTGGGCGACGCCTGCGCCAGCGTCTCGGCTGGTACGCGTTCGCGACACCCTGCCGTCCCGTGGCGAGCGGCCGCGGACTTGCGCAACCGCGTGATCCATGGCTACTTCGACATCGACCTGGATCTCGTCTGGGTTGCCGCTGCTACCGAGATGCCCGCGTTGGCCGGGCCAGTCCGCGCAGCCCTGCACGAACTGTCGGCACAGGGAGAGGACCGCTGATGGCGATCAGCAACCGGGACCGGGTCGGGCGCGGCTTCGAGCTGCTGGCTGCGGGCCTCGAACCCTTCGTCGACCGAGCCATGACGGCCGTCGCCCCGGCCGGGCGGGACTGGCTTGAGCTACTGGAAGCGCGGGACAACACCCGCCACGGCTCGGCAAAGAAGCTCAGCAAGACCGATCCCGCCCTGCTGCTGCGGGTGCTTACCGAGGAGCGGCGAGTCTTCCAGGACGCGTTGTCCCGCAGCGAATCGTCTTTCGCCTCCGTGCTGCGGGACTCGCGAAACGGCTGGGCGCACAACGAGGCATTCACCGGCGAGGACACCAGTCTGGCACTGGAGCTGATGGACCGACTGCTCACCGCGGCCGGTGCCACCGAGCAAGCCGAGGAGGTACGGCGGCTGCGGCTCGACCACCAGCGGGCGCTCTACGAGGCCGACACGCGAAAGGCGGTCAAGGCGGCGGCGACCGTCTCGGTCCCGGGAACCGGCGTGAAGCCATGGCGCGAGGTCGTCACCCCGCACGCCGATGTGGCCACCGGTCAGTACAACGCGGCCGAGTTTGCCGCCGACCTGCATATGGTGTCGCGGCACGAGGGCAGCCGAGAGTACGTCGACCCGGTGCACTTCTTCCAGCGCACGTATCTCACCGAAGGCCTGCGGGACCTTCTCGCTCGGGCCGGTCGGCGGCTCTCCGGCGACCTCAACGCGAGCCCGATCGTCAACCTGCAGACCAACTTCGGTGGCGGCAAGACCCACTCGATGCTGGCTCTGTATCACGTCTGCTCCGGCCGGCCGCTCACCGACTACCCGCAGGAGGTGCAGGAGGCGCTGGTCGGCGTCTCGCTGCCAACCGATAACCCGATCCGTCGGGTCACGCTGGTGGGAACGCACCTGTCGCCCGGCACGGTCAGCATCAAGGACGACGGCACGCCGGTGCGGACGCTGTGGGGCGAGCTAGCCTGGCAGCTCGGTGGCCGCGCCGCATATGACGTGGTTGCTGAGGCCGACCGCACCGCCACCAATCCCGGTGCAGCGCTCGGCGGACTGATCACGGCGTACGCGCCCTGCCTCATTCTCATCGACGAGTGGGTCGCCTATGCTCGTCAGCTCTACGGCAACGACGACCTCCCGGCGGGGACGTTCGACACCCAGTTCACCTTCGCGCAGACGCTGACCGAGGCGGTCAGGTCGGTTCGGGGCGCACTGCTCGTCATCTCAATTCCCGCGTCGAGTCAGCCTGGCGACGCCGGCGAGGTTGTCGGCAGCGACCTCGAGGTCGGTGGCCTGAACGGTCGGGAGGCGCTGGCGCGGCTGCAGCACGTCGTTCGCCGGATGGCGGACCAATGGCGGCCAGCGACGGCGCACGAGTCGTTCGAGATCGTTCGGCGGCGGTTGTTCGTCGAGCCGGGGGCGGATGCCAAGCGGGACATCGCCGCCGTGGCTCGGCGATTCGTGCAGTTCTACGCCGAACACCGTGGTGAGTTCCCGCGCGAGTGCGGCGAGACGGCGTATGAGGGTCGGATCCGGGCGGCGTACCCGATTCACCCGGAGCTGTTTGACCGGCTCTACGAGGACTGGTCCACGCTGGAGCGCTTCCAGCGCACCCGCGGTGTCCTTCGGCTGATGAGTGCCGTCGTGCATGCGCTGTGGGCCTCGGGCGATGCCGGTCCACTCATCATGGCCGGCTCGGTGCCACTGGACGTGTCCACCGTGGGTAGCGAGCTGCTGCAGTACCTCCCCGACGCCTGGAAGCCCATCGTGGATGCCGACGTCGACGGCGAAGGCTCGACCCCGGCGCAAATCGACGGTGAGCGGCCGACGTTCGGCGCCCGGTCGGTGACCCGCCGGCTGGCCCGGACCATCTTCGTCGCCGCGGCGCCGACGCTGCACACCGCGCACAAGGGCGTGGAGCGCCAGCACGTCTGGCTCGGCGCCGCCGTACCCGGCGACACGGTCGGCAACTTCGGATCGTCGCTGGAGGTGCTGTCCCAGCGCGCGACTTATCTGTACGTCGACGGAGCTCGCTACTGGTACGACACCCGGGCCTCCGTCACGCGCACCGCCCAGGACTTGGCGGACCGGCTGCGGGAACACCCGGAGGAGGTGTGGACGCAGCTGTGCCAGCGCCTCAGCGAGCAGCGGCGCATCCGCGGCGACTTCGCGGCCGTGCACACCTGTCCCGGAGACAGCGGAGCCGTCCCGGACACCGAGGAGGCGAAGCTCGTAATTCTCCATCCGCGGTACCTGCACAGCCGAGGTAGCGACGCCTCCACCGGTCTACGGTTCGCTCGACAGTGCCTGGACACCCGCGCCTCGGGGCAGCGCGCCAACCGCAACACCGTTGTCTTTCTCGCTGCCGACGAGCGTCGGTACGAGGAGTTGGCCGAGGCGACCAGGGACTATTTGGCCTGGAGCAACATTGCCGGGCGCACCGACGAGCTCAACCTCACCGCCCAGCAGAAGGTGCAGGTGAGCCGCCGTCGGGACCAGGCAGACGACACAGTCCGCCTGCGGGTGGCGGCGACGTACATCTGGGCGCTGGTGCCCGAGCAGCCAGAACCTGCCCGTCCCGCGGGCTGGCAAGTGGTCAAAGCCGAGGGGTCGCAGGACGGGCTAGCCGACCGGGTCAGCGCGAAGCTGCGTCAAGGAGGCTTGCTCGCGACCACCTACGGCTCTCGGAACGTCCGGATGGATCTCGACGGCCCGCTGCGGTCGGCGTGGGAACGGGGGCACGTCGGTGTTGGTGACCTGTGGTCCTACTACCGGCGCTACCCCTACCTGACACGCCTGCGTGACCGCGCTGTGCTGGAGGGAGCGCTCCGCTCGGCGCTCGACGACATGATGTGGGAGTCCGACGGTTTGGCGCTGGCGGGCTCGTACGACGGCGCCACCGGTCGCTACCAGGGGTTGGCCAGCTACCCTGGAGGCGCCTTCGCCGAGTTGACCGACGCTGTGCTGGTTGTCCAGCCAAAGGTAGCTACCGAGCAGTTGGAGAAAGAGCGAGCCGCGAAAGCACCAACCGATGGCGGGCGTGAATCGGGCAGCAACGGCAAGAAGCCACGGGAGCGCGGCCCCGAAGTGCGACCACCCATCGAGTCGGTCGGGCCGGCGCCGCCGGACACTCGGTTCTTCGGTGCCGTGAGGGTGAACCCGCAGCGTTATGGCCGGGACTTCACTCGCATCGCCCAGGAGGTTCTCCAACACCTCGCCGCAGTCGAGGGCACCCATCTCGAGGTGTCGGTGGAGATCACGGCAACGAACGACGCCGGCTTTCCGGCCGACCGCGTTCGCACGGTGAACGAGAACGCCCGCACGCTGAAGTTCGACGAGTTCGGCTTCGAGCGTGACTGACTCTGCGCGCTGAGCGGCTCTCGCCACAGTGGCCCGGTGGGTGACCTACTGGGTGACTGTCCGGGCAACCCACCTTGGTGTCAGGTAGTCATCGTCGTCCTTGGCCAAGGTGACGAAGGAGCGCGATCACGCTGGCGAGACTGCGGATTCGAGCCCTAGTTGATGCGCAAAGGCTAAGATCATTGTGCGCCGGCGCCTCACTTTCGCCGGCAATCTGCGGCATCCGCGCACTTTGACCATCATCCGAGTGACTGGCGGTCAGCGCGTGCACGGGCCGACCGCGTCGTAGATCAGCAGGCCGGTCGCTGGGTCGAGCCGCGCGCCGGCGGTCACCCGGTGCGGCTGCAGCCGGCCGGCGAGCGAGTGCTGCACGGTGCCGCCCCGAACAATCGTGACGAAGTCGGCGACCAGCCGGCGGTGACAGCGCCACCACACGGTCTCGCTGCAGCACCGCGGTGCGCGTGCCAGCGGCCCCGGCCTGCAGCTCGTCGATCACGGTGGCGAACTCGCAGTCGCGCATCCAGGCTGCGTAAGCCCGGAAGGAGGTGTTGCGCAGCGCGATGTCGGGCGAGTCCGACGGGAGCTTCCGGAAGCCCCCGAGCCGGCGATCCCACCGGTAGTCCACGCCGTACGCCGGCAGCCACTCGCTGAGTCGGTCGCGCGCCAAGTGCGGGCTGCGTCGGCTCCCCGGCGCGATGCGGATGTCGACCAGCGCCCGCACCTGCGCCGCCGCCAGCGCGGTGCCGAGCTCGGTGGCCGCGGCCGTCCCGTGCCCGACGGTGAGCAGCTCGACCACGGCTCAGGCTTCCGTCACGAGGCCTCGTCGGCCAGCGCCAGCCAGGCGTCCTCGGCTTGCGACTGCTCGGCCTGGACGGCGCGCAGCTGCGCGTCCAGGGCGCTGACCGCCTCGTAGTCGGTGGCCCGGGCCGCCATCTCGGCGTGGATCCGCCCCCGCTCGGCCGTCAGCTTGGCCAGCTGCCGCTCCAGGCGGGCCAGCTCCTTGCGCGCCGCCCGCGAGTCGCCTATCCGGGACCGCGCCGCCCCGCCGGCAGACGTGGCGCCGCCACCCGCCCTGCCGGGTTCGGCGGCTGCGACCGCCGTACGCCGTCGGGCCAGGTACTCCTCGACTCCGCCCGGCAGCGCGGACACGGCCCCGTCCCCGAGCAGCGCGACCACGCCGCCGCAGGTGCGCTCCAGGAAGTATCGGTCGTGGCTGACGACGACGAGCGTGCCAGCCCAGCCGTCCAGCACGTCTTCCAGCGCAGTCAACGTGTCGATGTCCAGGTCGTTGGTCGGCTCGTCGAGCAGCAGCACGTTCGGCTCGGACATCAGCAGCCGCAGCAGCTGCAGCCGGCGCCGCTCACCCCCGGACAGGTCACCGACCCGGGTCCACTGCCGACCGCCGGCGAACCCGAACCGCTCCAGCAGCTGGGTAGCCGTCAGCTCCCGACCGCCTCCCAGGCTGACCACCCGGGCCACCGCCTCGACCGCCGACAGCACCCGCAGCTCCGGGTCCAGCTCTGTCACGTCCTGGGCCAGGTAGGCGGCCTTGACGGTGCGGCCAACCCGCACCCGGCCGGAGTCCGGACGCAGGTCCCCGGCCAGCAGCCGGAGCAGCGTGGTCTTGCCGGAGCCGTTAACCCCGACCACGCCGACCCGGTCCCCCGGTCCGAGCCGCCAGGTGGCGTGCTCGAACAGGACGCGCTCGCCGAGACGCACGGTGGCGTCCTCCACGTCGTACACCTGGCGACCCAGCCGCGCGGCGGCGAAGCGGTGCAGGGTGACGTCGTCGCGAGCCGGCGGTTCATCGGCGACCAGCGCGCTCGCGGCGTCGATGCGAAACCGCGGCTTGGACGTGCGGGCCGGCGGCCCGCGGCGCAGCCAGGCCAGCTCCTTGCGCAGCAGGTTCTGCCGGCGTTGCTCGGTCACCGCGCCGACCCGCTCCCGTTCGGCCCGCGCCAGGACGTACGCCGAGTAGCCGCCGCGGTAGGTATGCACCCGGCCGTCGGCGACCTCCCAGGTGTCGGTGCACACCGCGTCGAGGAACCAGCGGTCGTGGGTGACCAGCAGCAGCGCTCCGGCCCGCGCCGCCAGGTGGCCGGCGAGCCAGTCCACGGCCTCGACGTCGAGGTGGTTGGTCGGCTCGTCCAGGACCAGCAGGTCGACGTCGCGAACCAGCAGGGCGGCCAGCGCCACCCGGCGGCCCTCGCCGCCGGACATCGGGCCGACCACGGTGTCCAGCCCCAGGGCGGTGAGGCCCAAGCCGTCGAGGATCGCCCGCACGCCGGCATCCCCGGCCCACTCGTGGGCCGCGGCGTCGCCGATCACGACCTCGCGCACGGTCGCCGTCGGCGGCGGCGCGGCGTCCTGCGGCAGGTACGCCAACCGCAGCCCGCCGACGTGCGTGACCCGGCCGGCGTCCGGCGGTTCGCTGCGGGTCAGCACGGAGAGCAGCGTCGTCTTGCCGCCGCCGTTGCGGCCGACCACGCCCACCCGGTCGCCGCCGCCGATGCCGAGGGAGACGGCGTCGAGCAGCACGGTGGTGCCGTGCGCCTTGGTGACGACCTCGAGGTTGACGAGGTTGCCCGCGGTGGCCACGTGTCGGTCGCCCTCAGCCCGGTACGACGCGCGCGCCGGCAACCGGCCCGCTCACCCGGCGTACCGCCCGGGCCACGCCCTCGGCCGCCAGCGCCGCCGCCAGCTCGACGGCGTGCTGCGGCGAGCCGGCGAGGAAGGCGCAGGTCGGTCCGGAACCGCAGACGACCGCCCCCAGCGCGCCGAGCTCGGTCCCTGCCTGCAGCGTCCGGCGCAACGCTGGTCGCAGCGCGATCGCCGCCGGCTGCAGGTCGTTGCGCAGCGCCGGTCCGAGCTGGGCCGGGTCGCCGGTCCGCAGCGCCGCCAGCACCTCGTCCGGCCGGCTGCGCAGGCTCGGCCGCCGCTCCCGGCGGCGGTCCAGCTCGGCGAACACTGCCGGCGTGGACAGCCCGCCATCGGCGAACGCCAGCACCCAGGAGAACCCTTCGCGCCCAAGGACAGGGGTCACCCGCTCGCCACGTCCGGTGCCCAGCGCGGTCCCGCCAGCCAGCGCGAACGGGACGTCGCTGCCGAGCTCGGCGGCCAGGGTGGCCAGGGTGGCCCGGTCCAGCCGCAGGCCCCACAGGGCGTCGCAGGCAACCAGCGCACCGGCCGCGTCCGCACTGCCGCCGGCCATTCCGCCCGCCACGGGAATGGCCTTGCGCAGGTGCAGGGCGACGGCCGGTGCGACTCCGGCGTGCGCGGCCAGGACTTGCGCCGCTCGGAGGGCGAGGTTGTCGCGTTCGGCAGCCGGGTCGGCGGTCAGTGCGGCGGCGCCTTCCCCCTCAACGGTGACCGTGAGCCGCTCAGCCGGGCCGGCCACGATCTCGTCGTACAGGGAGACCGCCTGGTAGACGGTGGTCAGCTCGTGATAGCCGTCCGAGCGCCGGAGCCCCACCCCGAGATGCAGGTTGATCTTCGCCGGCACCCGCACCGATACGGTGCGCGGTGCGCGGGGCTGGGAAGACAGCGGCTCTCCTGGTGCGGGGCTCGGCATCGGCGCAGGGTGGGGCAGGTCCAGGCAATGTTACCGGGAGGGGGTGCCGCGTCCCTCGGTCGCCGCGGGGCGGGCTGCCGCGATCCGGGCGAAGTTCGCCAGTGCGAGCGACTCCCCCCGCGCGCCCGGGTCGACGCCGGCGGCCCGCAGCACCCACTCGGCCTCGGCCGCGCCGCCCGCCCAGCCGGCCAGGGCCGCCCGGAGCGTCTTGCGGCGCTGAGCGAAGGCCGCATCGACGACCGCGAACACCGCCCGTCGGTCGGCGTCGGTCGGCGGCGGGCGCCGGCTGAAGGCCACCAGCCCCGAGCCCACCCGCGGCGCCGGCCAGAACACCGTCCGCGACACCGAGCCGGCGCGGCGCATCTCGGCGTACCAGGCCGCCTTCACCGAGGGGACGCCGTAGACCCGACGCCCGGGCGGCGCACACAACCGCTCGGCCACCTCGGCCTGCACCATGACCAGGCCGTGAGTGATCGTCGGCAGGTGTTCGAGCACCCGCAGCAGCACCGGTACGGCGATGTTGTACGGCAGGTTGGCGACGGCGGCGGTCGGAGGCGCCCCGGGTACGCCGGTCAGCGCGAGCGCATCCGCGGCGATCACTTGCAACCGGCCGCGGTACGCCGGCAGCCGGGCCGCGACCGTCTCCGGCAGCGCCGCAGCAAGGGTCGAGTCGACCTCGACGGCGACTACTCGCTGAACCACCGGCAACAGGCCCAAGGTGAGCGAGCCCACCCCCGGGCCGATCTCGACGACCACGTCGTCCGGGCCGAGCGCGGCGACCCGAACGATGCGCCGGACGGTGTTCGGATCAATGACGAAGTTCTGGCCGAGCGCCTTCGTCGGCCGTAGGCCCAGCCGAGCGGCGATCGCCCGGACCTCGGCCGGCCCGAGGAGACCGTCGGCTGGGCCGATCAGACCGTCGCCCGGGCCGATCAGACCGTCGCCCGATTCCGGCACCTACAGGTGCCGGCCGCAGACCGGCCACGGTGCCCGGCCCCGCTGCTGGTAGAGCATCTGAGCCCGAGCCAGCTGCTCCGCCGGGGATGCATCCGACGGCCGTCCGGTGCCGCCGACCGATGCCCAGGTTCCCTGGTCGAACTGGTAAAGCCCCTGATACGGCCCCGACGCGGCGCGTGGGTTGCCGCTGGACTCGCACTGGGCCAAGGCGGCCCAGTTCAGGCCCCCGCCGCCGCTCGGTTGTGGGGCGGCTGGAGCGACCGAGGCCGAGCCTGACGACTGAGTCGGTGCCGGCGGTGCGGCCTGCGTGCCGACGGTGACCACCCGGTCCTGGGGCGGGGTGACCAGCCGCTCGGCGACCGGTTCCCGGGCCGTCTCGACCCCGTCGGTCAGCGTGACGGCGTAGGTGCGCTCGAGCGTGCCCGGCGTACCGGGGGACTCCATCCGCTGCGTACCGCGGGCCAGGCCGGCGTCCTCATGGGTGACGGTGCCGAACGGCACCTCGGCCGACTCCACCAGCTGGCTGGTGCGCACCCGGGTCACCCGCAGCGCCGCGCCGTCGGCGGGGTAGGCGTCAGCCGGTTCCGAGACTCGATCGCTGGGCTCCAGCGCGACGCCGGCCTCGGTAAGCAGGTCAGCGACGGTGGCCGCGGTGGAGACCACGTCGCGGGTGGATCCGTCGGTAGTCACCGACACGCGGTGTGGAGTACGCAGCGCCAGGTCGAGCCCGCCGAGCGGAATCTCTCGGGACCGGGACGCTGACAGGTAGGCCCCGTCGGCGCGCATGCCCAACTGGTCCAGGGCCTCCGCGACCGAGCTGGCGGTCACCCAGACCCGTTCCGGCTGACCGTCGACGGTCAGCGCCAGTTGGCGCCCTCGGCGGACGGAGATCTGCGCGCCATCGCGAACCGGCGCCTCCCGTCCCGGAGCCACCTGGTCGTGCTCGCCCACGGCTATGTCGGCCCGGTCGAGCAAGCCACCGACGGTGCTGGCAAGGGTGCGCAGCTGTCGCGGGCTGCCGTCGACCGACACGGTCACGGTCTTGTCGGCTCGGATCCAGACGATGCTGGCGGCGAGCAGGGTGAGCAGGATAAGGGCCTGTAACCCGTAGCGGACACTTCGACGCACGACGCTCCAACCCTCGGCGTAGCGGGCACGGGAGCAACGGCAACTGCGCCGGTACGGCGAGGGACGCCCGGAATCATCGGGGCGCCACCGACCCAGCGACCTACGCTGCCGCGGGGCGTCCCGACCCCGGCGGACGAAAACGATCACGTTAGCAGCCGAGCCGACCAGCCCAATCCGCCGGGGGTACGTCGAGCGGGCAAGAAATCACCCGGTTGAGTCTCCGACCTGAAAGGCACGGGGACGCGGTAGCCCTCGACGGTGTCGCCGTTGCGCAGCCACATGCCGCGGCCCCGGCCTTTCATCTCGCCCGGCGCGACCGCGCCAACACCACGCTGCTGATGGCCACCGAGTTGACCTTCGGCTCGATAGGTCGCGCCGCCGGAGAGCCGCCGCCGCGACGCATTTCGCCTGGCAGTAGCCACCTCCGACCAGCGCCGCTGAAGGCCGAGCCGCGTGGGCGCGACGCAATCAGATAGCCGAGTGGTTGGCCCGGCGTGCCACACCACGGACGGCGGTTTGTCACATTGGCGAACGTCAGTCACACAGCGGACCATGACCCGCTGGCTGCCGGCCCAATGGCCGCCCGGTTGAGGCGGCCAATCGCGGCCCGCGACCAAGGGTTCAGCCCGCGGCGTAGTTCGGTACGGGCGCTCCTGAGCACCAGCTTGGGGAGTGGTGAGGCGTCGGTGATCCGGGTGATCTCGGCCTGGACCGCGCGACGGTTTCGCCGCGGCCGAGCCCCGTGGACCGGCCGGGGAAGCTGACGACTGCCGACGGGCCACCCCGCTCGGCAACGTCCCGCCCCGTCTCCTACGAGCACCGGCA
>JADGOU010000024.1 GCA_017882835.1 Frankiaceae bacterium
GCAGCACACCCGCGACCACCCAGACGACCGGCGACTACGAGACCCCGTCGAACAGCTTGGTGACCGAGCCGTCGCCGAAGACCTCAGAGATGGCTCGGGCCAGCAGCGGGGCGATCGGGATGACGGTGAGCTTGTCGAACAGGCGATCGTCGCTCAGCGGCAGTGTGTTGGTCACCACGACCTCGCTGATCCGCGAGTTCTTCAGTCGGTCCACGGCCGGGTCGGAGAGGATGCCGTGCGTCGCGATCGCCACCACGTCGGCGGCCCCGTTGGCGAACAGCGCGTCGGCGCTCTTCGTGATCGTGCCAGCCGTGTCGATCATGTCGTCGACCAGGATGCAGGTGCGGCCGGCCACCTCGCCGACCACCTCGAAGACCCGCACCTCGTTGGGGACGTCGGCGTCGCGGCGCTTGTGGATGATCGCTAGGGGACAGCTGAGTCGATCGGTCCACCGCTCGGCGACTCGGACCCGGCCGGCGTCCGGGGACACCACGGTGAGCTCCTGGCCGGCGTACTTGTGCTCCACGTGCTCGGCGAGCAGCGGCAGGGCGAACAGGTGGTCGACCGGGCCATCGAAGAAACCCTGGATCTGCGCGGTGTGCAGGTCGACGGTCATCAGCCGGTCGGCGCCGGCGGTCTTGAACAGGTCCGCGACCAGCCGAGCCGAGATCGGCTCCCGGCCGCGGTGCTTCTTGTCCTGCCGGGAGTAGGGATAGAACGGCGCCACCACGGTGATCCGCTTGGCGGAGGCTCGCTTGAGCGCGTCCACCATCAACAGCTGTTCGACCAACCAGGTGTTGATCGGCGCGGTGTGGCTCTGCAGGACGAAGGCGTCGCACCCGCGGACCGACACCTCCATCCGCACAAAGATCTCGCCGTTGGCGAAGTCCAGCGCGACCAGCGGTGTCAGCGGGACGCCCAGCTCGGCACCGACCTCGGCCGCCAGCTCCGGGTAGCCCCGACCGCTGAACAGCATCAACGTCTTCCGGCTCTGCATTTCCATGCCGCTCACGGCGCGTCTCCCTCGTCGGTGCCGTCGGTCCGCGCCGGTGCATCGGCCTGCGCAGCGCGCTCGGCCGCGGCAGCCGCCGCCGAGCCCGGCCGTCGCCGGCCCACCCAGCCGTCGATGTTGCGTTGCCGAGCCCGCCCGACGCCCATCGCTCCCGGCGGTACGTCGTCAGTGATCACCGATCCGGCGGCCGTGTAGGCGCCGTCGCCGACCGTCACCGGGGCCACCAGCATGGTGTCGCTGCCGATCCGGACGTCCTCACCAACCACGGTGCGGTGCTTGCGGGCGCCGTCGTAGTTGACGAACACGGTCGCGGCCCCGACGTTTGACCGAGCGCCGACCGCGGCGTCGCCGACGTAGGACAGGTGCGGCACCTTGGCGCCGTCGCCGATGTCGGCGGCCTTCATCTCGACGTACGCCCCGGCCTTGGCGCCGCGGCCCAGCCGGGTGCCGGGGCGCAGGTAGGTGTAGGGCCCGACAGTCGCGGCCGGACCGATCGTCGCGCCGGTGGCGGTGGTGGCGAGCACTGTCGCGTCCGCGCCGACCTCGGTGTCGGTGAGGGTGGTGTTCGGACCGACCACCGCGCCAGAGCGGATGACCGTGTGCCCGTGCAGCTGGGTGTTCTGGTGCACGGTGACGTCGGGCTCTAAGACGACGTCGACGCCGAGCCAGGTGGTGGCCGGGTCGGTCACCGTCACCCCGGCGAGCATCCAGTCCCGCAGCAGCCGGTCCCGCAGCGCCGCTCGGGCGGCGGCCAGCTGCACCCGGTCGTTCACGCCGGTGGTCTCGGTCCAGTCCGCGGCCACCACCGCGCCGACTCCGCGGCCGGCCGCGACCAGCAGGCCGATGACGTCGGTCAGGTACTCCTCCCCCTGGGCGTTGTCGGTGGACAGCTGGCCGAGCGCCGCGCGCAGTCGGTCGGCCTCGAAGGCGTAGACCGAGGTCGCAACCTCGCGCACCAGCCGCTGCTGCGGGGTCGCGTCCCGGTCCTCGACCACGGCCAGGACCGCACCCGCCTCGTCGCGCAGCACCCGGCCGTATCCGGTGGCGTCTGGCCGGGACGCCGTCAGCAGCGTGGCCGCGTTACCCGCTGTCTGGTGCTGCTCAACCAGGGTGCGCAACGTGTCGGCCGTGAGCAGCGGCGCGTCGCCCGGGATAACGATGACGGTGCCGGCCAGGTCCGGCACCTCCTCCAGGGCGAGTCGAACCGCATGGCCGGTACCGTTCTGCGGCTGCTGCACGACCGGACGGGCTGCTGGGTCGTGTCGGCAGACCTCCGCGCTGACCAGATCGTGAGCGTGACCGACAACGACCAGCAGGTACGCCGGGTCAACCCCGCGCGCGGCGTCCAACGCATGTCCGAGCATGGACCGGCCACCAAGCCCATGCAGCACCTTCGGGGTCTTGGACCGCATCCGGGTGCCCTCACCGGCGGCGAGAATGGTGACCGCCGCGGGCCGCGCGTCGTTCACAAGATGGCCTCTCGGTTGCCGGCTGCGCTGTACTGGCAGGATACCGGTGCGGGCGGCAATCCGGTCGCAGGCTCACGGCGGGCGCCCTTGGCGTGCCCCGCCCCACCTCCGCGCTGGCAGCCCCGCTCCCGGGGGAGGGTTCGAACCTCCATAGGCAGCTCCAAAGGCTGCTGTCCTGCCGTTAGACGACCCGGGACTGCATCGCCGTCCCAAGGTTAGCGATCGCCAACCCAGGCTGCTGTCGCCGCGAGCCCACCGGTGATTCCGGTCGCCGTGACCACAGCGCCGGCTATCGTGAGAGAACTGTCGCTTCGGAGGACAGCCGTAGCTACGCAAGCGTAGGTTACGGTGGCGTAGGTATAGTTCCTGGCATCCCGCCCGACGCCCCCCTACTGATCGAGGACGTCCGCATGACCCCATCCTCCACCGCCGTCACCGACGGTCCCACCTACGCCGCTGCGCCAGCGCCCACCGAGGAGCAGCTCACGAAGCTGCAGCCGAGCTCACCGCTGCCCTCAGCGGCGGCCGGCGCGACGCTCGGGGGTGAGCGAAAGCACCTCTGGGAGCAGGTTGCGCTCTACGCCTTCGTGATCCTGCCGCTGGTCGCCGTGGCCGCCGCCGTACCGCTGCTGTGGAACCGCGGGATCGGCTGGCATGACGTCGTCTTGTCCGCGGTGTGCTACGCGATTGCCGGCCACGGCATCACGATCGGCTTCCACCGCTACTTCACCCACGGCTCGTTCAAGGCCAAGCGGCCGCTCAAGATCGCGCTGGGGATCGCCGGCAGCATGGCGATCGAAGGACCGGTGGTGCGCTGGGTCGCCGACCACCGCCGGCATCACGCCTTCAGCGACCGCGACGGCGACCCGCACTCCCCCTGGCGGTACGGCGAGTCCTTCCGCGGCCTGACCAAGGGCCTGTTCCACGCCCACGTCGCCTGGCTGTTCGACCTGGAGCAGACGTCCCAGCAGCGGTACGCGCCGGACCTGCTGCGCGACCGCGACGTCGTCCGGGTGAGCCGGGCCTTCCCGTGGATCGTGGCCGCGTCGCTGCTGGCGCCCGCCGTACTGGGTGGGCTGTGGTCGATGTCGTGGAGCGGTGCGCTCAGCGCATTCTTCTGGGCCGGCCTGGTCCGTATCGCGGTGCTGCACCACGTGACCTGGTCGATCAACTCGGTCTGCCACGTCTTCGGCAACAAGCCGTTCAAGACCCGCGACCGCTCGGCCAACTTTTGGCCGCTCGCGTTTCTGTCCATGGGCGAGTCGTGGCACAACCTGCACCACGCCGACCCGACGTCGGCCCGGCACGGCGTACTGAAGGGGCAGCTCGACACCAGCGCGGAGATCATCCGGCTGTTCGAGGGGTTGGGCTGGGCGTACGACGTGCGCTGGCCGAGTCAGGAGCGCATCGCCGCCCGGCGGGTCTCGGCCGGATGACGCGCGAGCCGGGCGACCGCTGGCCCCAGCTGCCGTCGATGACCGACCGGTGAGCGACGTCCGGCGCGACGACGCGCGAGCCGTCCGCCGGGTGCGGATGACCGGCACCGAACGGCGCAACCAGCTGCTCGACGTCGGCCGGTCGCTGTTTGCCGAGAAGGGCTTCGACGCCACCTCCATCGAGGAGATCGCGGCCAAGGCCAAGGTCTCCAAGCCGGTCGTCTACGAGCACTTCGGCGGCAAGGAAGGCCTGTACGCCGTCGTCGTGGACCGGGAGATGGAGCACCTGCTCGACCGGGTCACCGGGGCGCTGTCCGGGGGTGATCCCCGAGAGCTACTCGAGCAAGCGGCGCTGGCCTTGCTGGACTATGTCTACGAGGACACCGACGGTTTCCGCATTCTGGTCCGGGACTCCCCGGTGGCCGCCAGCACCGGCACCTTCGCCAGCCTGATCAGCGACATCGCCAGCCAGGTCGAGTACATTCTCGCCCGGGAGTTCAAGTCTCGTGGTCTGGAGACCAAGCTCGCCGGCCTGTACTCGCAGGCGCTGGTCGGCATGGTCGCGCTGACCGGGCAGTGGTGGCTGGAGGCGCGCAAGCCAAAGCGGGACGAGGTGGCCGCGCACCTGGTCAACCTGGCCTGGAACGGCCTTTCCCACCTGGAGGCCAAGCCGCGGCTGCTGCACCGTCGCCAGAAGCGTTCGGACGATCGGCCCGGCCGGGTGGTGGCTTCGGACCTCGGCCTACCGGACGCTGAGCTGCTGGATGCCGTCCAGGACGCGGACTCCAACGACGTACCGGTCGAGGCCCGGGCCCAGTCAGCAGAGGTTCAGTCGGTCGAGGTTCAGTCAGCAGCCCGGGAGGACGCCCAGTCGGCTCCGGTCGGGGGCCTGGCCGCTGCCGTCCACCCCTGATCGCGCTTCACTGGCTCGAGGCGCCCCCCGCAACAGCGCCTGGCTCGAGGCGCCCCCCGCAACAGCGCCGATGTTGAGCGTATGTGCGTAACGACGCCGGGGATACGCACGTGTGCTCAACATCGGCGTGGCGGGGCGGCGTGGCCGGGCGGGCAGCGTGTCCTCGCTGGGCAGGCTAGTCCAGCCTCGTCCAGCCCGGTGCTGCCGATCGGCCCTGCTGACCGCGGGGTGGCGGCGCCGCTGATACCCATGAGGCACGTCAGGTACTTAAACCCGGTGGATTGACCGGCCTCCGCCAGGCTTGCGATTGGCTGCCGAACAAGAAGCCTTGTCCCAGGCGAGACGAAATGCCATACCCGGATTTGCCGACATTCGCGACCCCCAGGTATCCAGCGTGGCCAAATTCACGCACGTGCAATCGATCCGGGCCAGCTTACGACAGGCTCTATCGGGCTCACTGTGAGGGATCGTCCATGCAAGGAGGGGTCAGCGTGTCGGCACCAGAATTCGCGGACTTGAATTTGTCGATTCCGCCGTTGCACCGTTGGCTCGACGCGGTGATCGGGGCATCACCGGAGGACTCAGTGGCCCCGCAGCATGGGCCGCGACGCTGGTGGCCCGGTCCGCTCGATGTCGAGGGACTGGCGCTGGGGGCCCTGCAGGCGGTGGCGACCGCGTTGCATCGCTATCCGGCCGGTAGAGCCCGGTTCTCCGTCACCTCCGCCCCGGTCGCGGCCTCGTTCAACTCCCTGGGGCACCTGCGCATCGCCGGGGTCACGCCGGATGGGTTTGCCGAGCTGTCGGGCTTCTTCCCGTGCCGCGACGGCTGGATCCGGTTGCACGCCAACTATCCGCACCATGCGGCGGCGATCCGGTCGGTGCTGGGCGCGGGGACACGCACGGAAGTCGTCGACGCGCTCGCCGGCTGTTCGGCGGAGGGGGCGGAGGCGACGCTGCGGGCGACCGGCGGCGTGGCGGTGGCCCTGCGCGACCCGGCGACCTGGCAGGCGTCGGCCCCGGGCGCTGCGGTCGCTTCCGAACCGTGGATTCGGTTTGCCCTGGAGGAACCACGCGCCGGGCCACGCCGGGCAGTGCGAGCGCTGAGCGAGCTGCGCGTGCTCGACCTGACCCGGGTGGTCGCCGGCCCGACCGGGACGCGGCTGCTCGCCGCGCTCGGGGCGGACGTGCTGCGCATCGACCCGCCGGGAATGCCGGAGCTGTGGGACCACCACGTCGACACCGGGTTCGCCAAGCGGAGCGCGCTCGCGGACCTTGACGACCCGGCCGCCCTGGCCCGGATCCGTGTGCTGCTGGCCGAGGCCGACGTACTCTTCACCGGTTATCGGGGCGCGGCGCTGGACCGGTTCGGGCTGAACCCGGCCGCCCTAACCCAGGACTACCCGCAGCTGGTCGTGGTAACGCTGGACGCCTGGGGGGATCGCGGGCCGTGGTCACACGAGCGCGGCTTCGACAGCATCGTTCAGGCCGCAACTGGCATCGGGCACCTCTACGGCCGGCCGTACGAGTCGGGCGGCTGGCGACCCGGCGTCCAGCCGGTACAGGCGCTGGACCACGCCACCGGGTATGGCATGACCGCTGCCGCCTTGGCCCTGCTGACCCGTCGGCACACAGCGGGCGGCAATGGCTGGGCGCACCCCGGACGGCCCAGGAGCTGCTGGCGCTGTCCGCCCCGTCGGAGATCGAGATCACCCTGCCGGTGCCGGTCCGCGATACCCCAAGCCCGTACGGTCCGTTGCGTTACGTGCCGCCACCGCTGGACCGCGACGGCGGGCCGCTGGAATACCCCACTCCGCCGCAGCAGTACGGCTCCTCGCCGTTGAGCTGGACCGGGCCGGAGAAGGTGGTCTGGTGACCGGTCCCGGGTGCGTCATGGTCGGCTACAGCGAGGGGATCATGGCCGCGCTCGACCAGCTGCGGCCCGAGCGCTCCGTCGTGGTGGTCGAGGAGCCCCAGGTCATCCAGCGACGGCAGGTCGAGCAGCGCCTGGCCACGCACCCGTGCAGCGTTGACCTAGTGCCCGCGCCCATCCAGGGCGAAAAGCATCCTTCGCGTTCGGTGGCGGCCGTCCCGGCCTCTCTAATGTGGGGGTCGTTCTTCCCGGGACCGAGTACGGCGTGGTGGCGGCCGCCGCGCTGGCTGAGCCTGGGGGCTACCAAGGGCCGGACTGGTCGCTGACCGGGCTTTTCGCGACAAGGCTCGGCTCGGCTGCGTACGGTCGCCGGTCAGACCGCGCTGCGGCAGCCCCAGCGGCAGCTCGTCACCACCGCGACGCAGGTCGCGCACTGGTGGTCGGCCTGGGGCGGGCACTGCGTGCTCAAGCCAGCCAACCGACAAGCCAGCCAACCGACAAGCCAGCCTCGGCCACCCACCACCACCGACCTGCCGGCGCGCAGCTTCTCCGGCCTGCTGGACCACCTGGCGACCCTGACCCGAAACACCCTGCGCGTTGGCACCGACACCGCTGGCGAGTTCGACCTCGTTGCTTCCCCACCCCGACCCAGCGACAGGCCTTCGATCTGCTCGGCGCAACCCATCCCGCTGCGGCTCCAGTAGCCAGCAAGCCACCCCCGATAGGAACGAGAATGCCTGGTCAGCGATGGTCCACCCTATTCATGATCACGTGACTTCGGGCTAGCTGGTGCAGGTGCAGCGCCACCACCTGCTCGGTGACGGTGGCCCGCAGCGCTCCACCTCCGCTCGAGTCGCCTCCAGCGCGGCCGCCTCCAGCGACTGCCTCGGCCGGCCCGGCACCGAGGCGGCCAGTGCTCGGCCAGTGCCGCCAGTGCCCCCTGCTTCGCGGTCCGACACACGTGCACCACGGTCGAGCGATCCACTCCGAACCGCTCCGCGGCCTCTCGCTGCGTCGCCTGTCCGGTGAGCACCGCGACGTAGATCTCGTACTTCTCGCTCGGCGCCAGCCGTCGGCGTGGCTCTTCCACATTCATCTTTGGATTTGGATCGGACGTCCAAACTGCAAGCTGATAACAAAGCTCAAGCTGCGAAGGATGCTGCCGATAATGCAGTTCGACAAGCCAAACAGGAGGGAGACGATACAGCCAGCTTTCGATCAGTGACTGGCATAACCGGGATTCCGACCGGTGGCGTTCGGAACCTTCAATCTGTTTACACCAGATAAGTCCTATCCTTTCCTGATACTGAAAGAAAGTTGTCATGTACAACTGCCCAGGTTGCCATCAGGTAGTTAAGGCACGAAAAGCCTCGACGGGAGCTATTCGATTGTTCTCGCACTACTACGCCGAACAATTGTGTAGCTATTCTCAACAGCTGGTATTCCCGAGAGATGATTGGGACAACTGATTCCGAGGATCAAGCTACAACGACGTCAACGGGCGCTCCATACGGGTCAGGCGCGCCGCCCGGTGGCTGGGTATTTCAAAGATCGTCTTCCTCACGAAGTCAGACGCAAGCACCCATGCGTGCAGCGCAGCAGCAGGCCGAGGGCTTGGCAACCCGCCACGCCCGGTTGCCCTACATCTGTGCTATTCCTGGCTGAATGGCCGTGCTGGTCCGGCCTGTGCCGGCCTCTTCACGACGGATCCTGCCGCGATGAACAGCGACATTGACCCTCATCCGACACCCGCACCGGAGGCACCCTGGAGTGAAACCCAACGTTCTCAGGGTTTCGCAGCCATCGGCGGCATTCCAGTGAGGGATCAACGATCAGACGCGAGAATCGGCGTTAGGAGTCGTCTCCACTCCCCATCACCGACTCCTCGTCGGCGGAGTCGCCGGCGCCGAGGACGGCCGAGTCGCTGGGCTGCGTATTGACTCCGCCCATAATGTCAGTATCGCCGTCGTCTGCACTTCCCATCACCGACTCCTCGTCGGCGGAGTCGCCGGCGCCGAGGACGGCCGAGTCGCTGGGCTGGGTGTTGACTCCGCCCATAATGTCGGTATCGCCGACGGTGCTCCCCGGTTCGCCCATCAGCTGCCGGTCCCGGTCGTGATCCACCATGTCAACCTCCACCCGCCGAACTTCGGCTGCCGCGACCGTATCGCGTGACGAGAGAGTCGCCAAGCGCCCGCGGACCCCTCAGGCGAACAGCTGGTCGGCAAGGCAGAGCGCGAGCGCCCCGGCCCACGTCCTCCACCGGGAAGCCGGCGACGAAGCCGGGGCCGACCAGCACACGGGCCGCCGCAACCCGGAACAGCCATCGGTCGGCCGGCACCACCGGCTCGGGCAGGACGTAGCGGCCGGTCAGCTCGCGACGGAAACCACCCTGCCAGGACCACCAACGTGGCGAGCACCGTCACCAACGCCGGCAGAGCCATCCGCTCGACGTGCGCCGGGGCTGACAGGCGCAGCTGGTTGACCGCCAGCAGGTTCGTCAGGTTCGACACCGGCAGCGACAGCGAACCGGCGTTGGCGATCCACACCGCCGCATAGGCGAAGGCGCCACCGACAGGCCGAGCCCGGCGGCCAGAGCGAGCACCACCCGGGTGAGCAGCACAGCCGTCGTGTCCAAGCTCAACACCGTCGTAGATGTGCAGGTCCGACCCGCAGATCGCGCTGGCGGTCACCTTGATCATGGCGTCAGCCGACTCTTGGATCTTCGGGTCGTCGACCTCGTCGACGCTCACCGTGCGATGGCGGCGCCAGACGACGGCCTTCACGGCCGGCTCGCGGGTCGAGGGGAGCAGGTCCGTAGCCGTGGTGCTTCGCCATGCCGGGGGCTACTTCTGTCGCGGTACGCCGGGCAGCACGCGGTACGCCGGGGGCCGAGCCGGGAAGGCAGCCACCGTGACGGTGATCGTGGGGACCTCGGGGTGGCAGTACCGCGACTGGCGCGGCCGCTTCTACCCGCCGCGGCTGCCGCAGCGACTCTGGCTCGAGCACTACGCCGCGCACTTCGACACGGTCGAGGTGAACAACGCCTTCTACCGGCTGCCCGAGCGACGGGTGTTCGAGGCGTGGCGCTCCCGGACCCCGCCGCAGTTCGTCGTGACCACGAAGGCCAGCCGCTTCCTCAGCCATGTCAAGCGGCTGCGGGAGCCGGCCGAGCCGGTCGCCCGGCTGATGGACCGGGTCGCCGGCCTGGCGGAGAAGTCCGGCCCGGTCCTGCTGCAGTTGCCGCCGTCCCTGCCGGCCGACCCGGCGCTGCTCGACGAGTGCCTGAGCTGCTTTCCGCCCGGCACCCGGGTGGCGGTGGAACCCCGGCACGACTCCTGGTGGACCCCGGAGGTGGCGGGGGTGTTGGTCCAACACGGGGCCGCGCTGTCGTGGGCGGACCGAGACCACCGCGCCATCACCCCGCTGTGGCGGACCGCGGACTGGGGGTATCTGCGGCTGCACCACGGCCACGCGCCCTGGCCGCGCTACGACTGGGGCTGTCTTACCTACTGGGCTGGCTTGATCGCCGAGACCTTCACCAACGCCGAAGACGTCTTCGTCTACTTCAACAACGACCCGGGCTGTTCGGCGGTCGACGACGCCATCACCTTCGCCGAGGCGGTCCGCCAGACCGGGCAGTGGGTGACCCGGGTGCCGGAGCGGCGGCCGGCCTGGGGCGCCGACGATCCGGTGTGGGCCGCGGCCGCGCCGTAATCCGCGTTCGAACCGACACCGCTGCACACCGGGGGCTGCTCGCGGTGCCGTAGCCAGGTGAAGCGGGGGCGGGGAGGCGCCTTCACCCGCCGACGGCACTGTCACGGCCCGCGACACGCCGAGTCTGCGATGCCGTCGCCGGGTGAAGCGGGGTTGCGGGCGGCCAGCACGTCACGGCAGCCGCGTGGGCGCGGTACTCGGCCGGCGCAACGGGGCGAGCAGCAGCACCGCGACCACGGCCAGCACGAACCCACCGAAGATCGTCCCTCGGTAGCTGCTGCCGCTGGCGTCGATCACCGCGCCGACCAGCGGCGGCCCGACCAGGGCGCTGACGGCGGCCGCGGTGTAGAGCGCCCCCACGGTGCCGCCGAGCCCGGCCACGCCCCACAGCTCCGCGGCCACCGCCGGCGACAGCGCGATGTACCCGCCGTACCTCACGCCCATGGTGACCGCGAAGAGGACCAACGCGGCGTACGACGACCCGAGCAGCCAGATCGGGTAGCTGAGCGCCATGATGGCGAAGCTGACCTTGAACATGCGGATCGAGCCGAACCGCCCGCCGATCGCGCCCAAGCCAAGTCGACCCACCACGCTGGCCGCGCCGACGATGCCGATCAGCAGTCCGGCCCCGCCACCGCCGATGCCCTCGCTGCGGGCGAACGGGGCGAGAAAGACGAGGACGTGGAACAGCGGCATGCCCATCACGACCATGGCCAGGTACATGGTCCGAAACTGCGGCGTCCGCACCGACTGCGACAACCGGAGCGCGCCACCGGCCGGTACCGGGGGCTTCGCCGCCGCCCCCGCGCAGGCCAACAGCAGGATGCCGCTGGCCACGCCGAAGATGACGTACGTCGTCCGCCAGCCGTACCGGCTGATCAGCGCACCGGCCAGCGGACCACCGACCAGGGTGCCGGTCCCGATGCCGGCGACGGCCAAGCCAAGCGCGAACGTCCGGCGGCGCTCAAACCAATCGCCGACCACGGCCACCATCGGCACGTGGCCGCAGGCGACCCCGATCCCCACGCCGATCCCGTAGGTGAGGTAGCCGGCCCAGAGGGTGTGCACCCGAGAGGTGAGCAACAGCCCAGAGCTCATCGCGATGGCTCCGACCACCAGCACCCGGCGCGGCCCCACCCGGTCCACGACCGGTCCGCTCACCACTCCGAGGGAGAAGTAGACGAAGCCGGTGAGGGCGAACACGGCGGCCGCAGCGGCCCGACCACTGCCGAACTCGCGGGCCATCGGGTCGAAGAAGACGCCGAAGCTGTAGGCGACGCCGAACACCGTGAACATGGCGCCGAACGCCGCGGCTACGACTGTCCAGGCCCGGGCCGAAGTGTCGATGCGGGCGTCCATGGTGGCCGGCAACCTAGCCGGGATCACCAAGCCGGTCGCCCGGTTTGTGCCCCTGCGGGATAGTAGGTCCACGATCGTGGTGCGCCGAATTGGGCGACCCGCCGTACCGGCGTACGTCAGCGACACCGCGATCACCCCGACCTAGGCTCGACCCAAGCCCGACGTAGGCTCAACCAGAGGGGACCGGCGATGCCCCGCTCCGCCGCGGTTGCGTCGGCTGGCCCGAGGTGACGGGCCGGTTCGGCGCCCACCGGTCGTCGGGGGCCCGGCCGCGCGACTCCAGAGCGGCGCACGACCGTTGGTTAGGGCCGAGCTTGCGGGCGGCCGCTCTGTTGGGCGTCGCCGCGCTCGCGGTGCACCTGCTGCTGCCCCAGGTTGCCGAGGCGGGACGCACCTGGCAGGCGATGGCGGACGTGCGCTGGCGCTGGGTCGCGGTGGCCGCTGTGTTCTCGGCCGGTACCTACCTCGCGGCGGCTGCCGAGCTGCGGTTTGCGGCCGGGCGGCCACTGGCCTTCTCGCGCACCATCGCTGCCCAACTCGCCGCGTCGTTCGCCAACCCGCTTACCCCGGCTAGCCTCGGCGGCATCGGCCTCAACGTCCTCTACCTGACGCGCGCCGGACTGCTCCGGGCGCAGGCCGTCACCGCGGTAGCGGTCAACAACCTGGCGGGGGTCGGGGTGCACGTCGTCGGCCTGGTCATCGTGGCCTCGGCCAGCGGCCAACTCGGGCTGCTGCACCCACCGCATCCGCAGCACCCCCGTCGCGACGCCCTCCTGATCGGGTCGGTGATCTTCCTGGTGGTCGCCGGCTTGGTGCTGTTCACCTCACCTGCCCAACGCCATCGGGCGCTGACGCCGATGTCGTTGGCCTTGCGGCAAGCCGGCGGCCTGACCCGCAACCCGCGGCGGGGGTTGGGGCTCGTGGTCTGTGCCACCGGGGTGACGGCGGGCTACATCGCTGCGCTGGCCGCCAGCTTGGTCGCATACGACCAGCATGTGGCGCTGCTCGCGGTGGCGCTGAGCTACCTCGCCGGCTCGTCGCTGGCCGCCTTGAGTCCCACCCCAGGGGGACTTGCGGCGATCGAGGCCGCGCTGGTGGCCGCGCTGACCCAGTTCGGCGTGGCGGTGGGGCCGGCCGTGGCTGCCGTGCTGACGTTCCGGCTGGTCACCTTCTGGCTGCCTGCCCTGCCCGGCATCGTGGCCTATCGCGGCCTGCGCTCGCGCGGGGCGCTGTAGTTCCCGCCGTACTGGAGGCCAAGGCCGGCTCGGGCGGCGGTCAGGAACTCGGCCTGCCGAAGGCCACCGGCATCGGCCGGCAGCGCGCCGGCGAGTGGTCGGTCGGCGAGCGCGGCCAGGTCGTCGAGGTTGCTGCACTCGGCCAGGTCTGGGCTGGTCGGCCAGGACCCGATCACGATGCCGTCGAGGACGAGACGTCGAGAGGCCAGTGCCTCCAGCGTTAAGGCAGTGGCATTGAGCGTGCCCAGCCCGGCGCCGACCACCAACAGCACGGGCGCGCCCAGCCGGCCGGCGAGGTCGGCCAGCGTGGACCCGGCCGAGTCGTGGCGCACCAGCAGGCCGCCGGCGCCCTCCACCACAACCAGCGGGTACGTCGCGGCGAGGTCCCCAACGACGGCGGCAACGTGATCGAGGTCGACCGGCGGCCGGCCGCAGCGGCGGGCGGCAGCCTCCGGGGACAGCGGGTCGGGATAGCGCGCACCTTCGACCACTTCGACGTCCCCGGCAAGGCGGCGGACCACGTCGACGTCGGGCTCGTCGCCGGGCACGCCGGTCTGCGCGACCTTGAAATAGGCGACCCGGTCACCCCGCTGGGCCCGCAGCGCGGCCACGGCGGCGGTCACCACTGTCTTGCCGACTCCCGTCCCGGTCCCGGTAACGACCAGCACGCTCATCCGGCGGTTGCCGGCGTCGTGCGGGTCATTGCCGCGGCGGCGCACAGGGCCACGTCCGCCCGGCGCAGGTCGGCGGTGGTCAGGTCGGCCCGCGCGGTGATGCGCAACCGCGACGTACCTTCTGGGACCGAAGGCGGACGGAAACAGCCGACTCGGACGCCGAGTTCCAGGCAGCACGCCGCGGCGGCCAACGCCCGCCGCGGATCGCCGAGCACCACGCTGACGACCGCTCCGGCCGGCTCGCTGGCGGGCAGCCCGGCGGCGCGAGCGATGGCGGCCAGCTCATGCGCCCGGGCCTGCACCGCGGCGGCCCGCTCCGGCACCTCCGCCAGCACCGCCAGCGCTTCCTGCGCGGCGCCGGCCGCCGCCGGCGCCAGACCGGTGTCAAAGACGAATGACCGGCCGGTGTCAATCAAGTGGTCGCGAACGGCCGGCGGCCCCAGCACCGCGCCGCCCTGACCGCCCAACGCCTTGGACAGGGTCACGGTCATGACGACGTCGGGTTCGCCGGCGATCCCAGCCCCGGCCACGGCACCGCGCCCGCCCGGCCCGACCACGCCCAGGCCGTGTGCTTCGTCCACGACCAGGGCCGCACCGCCACGGCGGGCGACCGCGTGCAGCGCGGCCAGCGGCGCGAGGTCCCCGTCGACGCTGAACACCGAGTCACTGACCACCAGGGCCCGGTCCTCGGACCGCTCGGCCAGCGCCCGCTCGACCGCGGCCACGTCACCGTGCGGAACGACGACCACCCGGGCGCGGGACAACCGGCAGGCGTCCACCAGGGAGGCGTGGTTGCCGGCATCGCTGACCACCAAGCTCCCGGCACCCGACAGCGCGGCGACGGCCGCCAGGTTGGCGGTGTACCCGGAGGAGAAGACGAGTGCCGATGCCGCGCCGGTGAAAGCGGCCAGGTCATCTTCCAACGCGGCGTGCAGCGCCGTCGTACCGGTGACGAGGCGGGACCCGGTCGAGCCGGCGCCCCAGGCTTGCAGTGCCGCAACGCCGGCCGCCACCACCCGCGGGTGCCGGGCCAACCCGAGGTAGTCGTTGCCGGCCAGGTCGACGACGTCCTCGTCCACCGGTCGGGGCCGCAGTGTCCGGACCAGACCGCGCGCCGCACGGTCCGCGGCGGCGTCCGCGAGCCAGGCCAGTGCCAAGTTCGGGTTCGCTGCCGAGACCTCGGGCGCGGGGGTTTGGGTGTGCACGTCGCCGACAGTAATGGCATCCCCGGCCGCCAGCGTCGGCGGTTGGCCGGCAGCGCGGTGGGCGATCGTGGTGCGGCTGGGGTACGCGACACACCGAGGAGTCGTGCGCTGGCGGCACCACGATCGTTAGTTGACAGCGTCCGGGCGCCGTTCGCCCTGAGCGTCAGCCGCCCTGAGCGTCAGCCGCCCTGAGCGTCAGCCGTCCTGGGCCAGCGCCCCCACCACCGCGTCCGTGATCGCGGCCACGTCCGCCGCAGTGCTGATGTACGGCGGCATGGTGTAGACCAGCCGGCCGAACGGGCGCAGCCACACGCCGCGCGCCACCAGCCGCGGGGTGAGGGCCCGCAGGTCCACCGGTTCGGCCATCTCGACCACCCCGATCGCCCCGAGCACCCGTACCTCGGCCACCCCGGGCAGCGCGCTGGCCGGCGCCAGGCCGGCGGTCAGCTGCCCTTCGATCTCGGCCACCCGCTGCTGCCACGGCTGGCCGAGGAGCAGCTCGACGCTAGCCGAGGCCACCGCCGCCGCCAGCGGGTTGGCCATGAACGTGGGGCCGTGCATCAGCGCGCCGCCCGGCGCGGCGCTCACGCCGGCCGCGACCTCGTCGGTGCAGAGTACGGCCGCCATCGTCAGGTAACCGCCGGTCAACGCCTTGCCCACGCACAGTACGTCGGGCACCACCCCGGCCCACTCGCTGGCGAACAAGCGCCCGGTCCGGCCGAAGCCGGTGGCGATCTCGTCGAGCAGCAGCAGTACGCCGGCCTCGCGGCACAGCGCGGCCAGCCGGGTCAGGTACGCCGGGGCGTAGAACCGCATCCCGCCGGCGCCCTGCACGATCGGCTCGACGATCACGGCCGCCAGCTGCCCGGCGTACCGGTCGAGCAGGTTGGCGACCTCGGCGAGATCGGAGTCGCGCACCGGCTCGGCGAAGCGGGGGCGGGGGCGCTCGGCAAAGACCTGCTGCGGCACCAAGGCCCGGAACAGGCCGTGCATGCCGGTCACCGGGTCGCAGACCGACATCGCCCCGGTGGTGTCGCCGTGGTAGCCGCCACGCACGGTGAGCAGCAGCCGCCGGTCCGGCTGGCCGCGACCCTGCCAGTACTGCAGCGCCATCTTCACCGCGACCTCGACCGACACCGAGCCGGAGTCGGCGAAGAACACCCGGGTCAGCGAAGTCGGGGTGATCTCGACCAGCTGCCGGGCCAGCCGCACCGCCGGCTCGTGGGTCAGTCCGCCGAACATCACGTGCGCCATCCGGTCCACCTGGTCGCGCAGCGCCCGGTTCAGGACCGGGTGGGCGTACCCGTGGATCGCCGCCCACCACGACGACATCCCGTCCACCAGCTCGCGCCCGTCCGCCAACCGCAGCCGGGTCCCGCTGGCCGACGCCACCGGCAGCACCGGCAGCGGATCTACCGCGGAGGCGTAGGGGTGCCAGACGTGGGCCCGGTCGTCGGCCAGCAGTTGCTCGACCGCAGTCGGATCCCAGGCAGCGTCCACAGGGCGCCAGTATTCGCGTCATCCGACCGTGACTTGAGCCGCCCCTTTGGCACCGGCCGCGGCGGCCGACATCGTGCCCCTGGGCTTGCCTGCCGTCGCCAGATCGACATAGCACCTGGGTAACTGGGTCAGTACATAGCGTTCGCACACGCGCCGAACTAGAGTGATCTCGAAATGGCCGACATGCAGCCGCAGTACGGCTTCTCCCAGGTGGCAGCCGGCGTGTACGGCCGCGGGGCGACCCTGGAGGCGCTCACCCCGGGCGCTCGCGTCCGCAGTGTGGTCGTCGGCTCCGCCGTCACGGTGATCAGCGCCCAATGGCACGGGTCCAACGCGATCACGCTCACCTACCGCGACGATGCCGGAAGCGTCGCGCAGACCCTGCTCTACCGCGACGTCGAGCCGTCACTCATTGTCGAGCAGGCTGCGCGGGCCTACGCGTTCGACGGTGACCCGAACCTCTTTCGGCTCGCGGCAGAGGCGCTGCGAATCCGGATGGCCGCGCGGTTCGACCCGATGCTGGCAGTGACCACCAGCGACCTGGAGCCGCTGCCGCACCAGATCAAAGCGGTGTACGGCGAGCTGCTCCCGCGCACACCGCTGCGCTTCTTGCTCGCGGACGACCCTGGTGCCGGCAAGACGATCATGGCGGGGCTCTACATCAAGGAGCTGATGCTGCGCGGTGACCTCGCCCGGTGCCTGATCGTCGCTCCGGGCAGCCTGGTCGAGCAGTGGCAGGAAGAGCTCCTGGACAAGTTTGGGATTCGGTTCGAGCTACTCACCCGCTCCCTGGTCGATTCGACCCCCG
>JADGOU010000243.1 GCA_017882835.1 Frankiaceae bacterium
GAGCTGAGTGTTCACCGGCATCGTGGAGGAGCTCGGCGAGGTGGTCGCTGTCGAGGCCCAGGACGCGACCGCCCGGCTGACCGTGCGCGGCCCCACCGTCACGGCGGACGCGGAACTCGGTGACTCCATCGCGGTCAACGGGGTCTGCTTGACCGTCGCGGCCCGAGACGCCGCCGCGGCGACCTTCACCGCCGACGTGATGGCCGAGACGCTGGACCGCACCACCCTTGGCGCGCTGGCAGTCGGCGACCGGGTGAACCTGGAGCGGGCGGCGGCGCTGGCGAGCCGGCTGGGCGGTCACCTGGTCCAGGGCCACGTCGACGGCACCGGCACGATTCTGCGGCGCCGTACCGGCCCGCACTGGGACGTCGTCCGGGTGTCGATGCCGGCCGACCTGGCTCGGTACGTCGTGGCGAAGGGCTCCGTCACCGTGGACGGGGTCAGCCTGACCGTGGTGCAGGTGGGCCCGGACTGGTTCTCGGTCAGCCTGATCCCCACCACGCTGGAAGCCACCACGCTCGGCCGCAAGTCCGACGGCGAGCTGGTCAACTTGGAGGTCGACATCATCGCCAAGTACGTCGAACGCCTGCTGGCCCCTGGCCCGATGCCGACCGAGCCGGACCGGCCGTGACCACTGCCGATGCCGTCCCGGTGCCCGCGGCCCAGCCCGCGGCGGCCGACCCGGTCTTCGTCCCGATCGAGCAGGCGATCGCTGACATCGCTGCTGGCCAGATGGTCGTGGTCGTCGACGACGCGGACCGGGAGAACGAGGGCGACCTGATCTTCGCCGCCAGCAAGGCGACGTCCGAGCTGCTCGCCTTCCTCATCCACTACACCAGCGGGGTGGTCTGCGTGCCGATGGAGGGCCGCACGCTGGACCGGCTCCACCTGCCGCCGATGTACCCGCACAACAGCGAACGGATGGGCACCGCGTTCACCGTCAGCGTGGACGCGCGCGAGGGCGTCACCACCGGTATCTCGGCGGCAGACCGGGCGCGCACCATCCGGGTGCTGGTCGACTCCGCCACCGAGCCCTACGAGCTGTCCCGGCCGGGCCACGTGTTTCCGCTGCGGGCGCGCGAGGGCGGCGTGCTGACCCGGCCGGGCCACACCGAGGCCGCCGTCGACCTGGCCCGGCTGGCCGGCCTGCGCCCGGCCGGGGTGATCAGCGAGGTGGTCAACGACGACGGCACGATGGCCCGGCTGCCGCAGTTGGTCGACTTCTGCGCCGAGCACAACCTGACCCTGATCTCGATCGCCGACCTGATCGCCTACCGCCGGCGCTACGAGCTGCAGGTGGTCGCGGTTGCCCAGGCCCGGATCCCCACGGCGTACGGCGAGTTCCGCGCGGTCGGCTACCAGAGCACGCTGGACCGAACCGACCACGTCGCCCTAGTCCGCGGCGACATCGGCGACGGGGCGGACGTGCTGGTCCGGGTGCACTCCGAGTGCCTGACCGGCGACGTGTTCGGCTCGCTGCGCTGCGACTGCGGGCCGCAGCTGGACGCGGCGCTGGCGGCGGTGGCGGCGGAGGGCCGGGGCATCGTGCTCTACGTGCGCGGACACGAGGGCCGGGGCATCGGTCTGCTGCACAAGCTGCAGGCCTACCAGCTGCAGGACCGCGGGGCCGACACGGTCGACGCCAACCTCGACCTGGGGTTGGCCGCCGACGCCCGCGACTACGGCACCGGCGCGCAGATGCTGGCCGATCTCGGGGTGCGCACGATGCGGCTGTTGACCAACAACCCGGCCAAGCGGGCCGGCCTGGAGGGCTACGGGCTGGAGATCATCGGCCGGGTGCCGCTGCCGGTCAACGCTACCGCGGAGAACCTGCGCTACCTGCGGACCAAGCGCGACCGGATGGGCCATGACCTGCCCGGACTTGGGGCGTACGACGATGAGCTCACCGAGGCCAGCGCCGACGTGCTGCCGGCGCCGAGCGCGCCGCCGACCGTGCGGGTGGAGGCGCTGCCCGGCCTGGCGTCGGTCTACCCGGTGGACCGGCCGTCGTGAGTGGGGCTTCGTGAGCGGGACCGGCGCTCCGGACGCCGATGCGTTCGATGCCCGCGGGCTGCGGATCGCCGTGGTGGCGACCCGCTGGCACGAACGGATCACCGCTGCGCTGCTTGCCGGCGCGACCACCGCGGCGGCGGACTGCCGGGTGCGCGCCGACGACCTGACCATCGCCCGGGTGCCGGGTGTCTTCGAGCTGCCGGTGGCCGCCGCGGCGCTGGCCCGTACCCACCAGGCGGTGGTCTGCCTCGGCGTCGTGATCCGCGGCGGCACACCGCATTTCGACTACGTCTGCGGCGCGGTGAGCTCGGGTTGCACGCGGGTGGCGCTGGACACCGGCGTACCCATCGGTTTCGGCGTCTTGACCTGCGACACCGAGGATCAGGCGCTGGATCGGTGCGGGCTGCCCGAGTCCGGTGCGGACAAGGGTCGGGAGGCGCTGCTGGCCTCGGTCGAGACCGCCCTGCTGCTGCGCGGTCTGCGCGAAGGCACCCATCGCGGGGGTTGACAGATCGCCCGCGAACGAATCGTCGGCCGCGCCGTAGCCTGGTACCTGCATCACCCGGTCGCCGTGCCGCGGCCGCATCACCCGGTCGCCGCGCCGCGCGCTTACTCGCCGTACCGAAAGGCTGCCTGTGCTGTCCCTCGTCCTGCCCAAGGGCTCGCTGGAGCGCTCCACGCTTGAGCTGTTCGACGCCGCCGACCTCACGGTGCGGCGCGGCTCGGACCGCGACTACCACGCGGCGATCGACGACCCGCGGATCGACCGGGTGCGGTTCCTGCGACCGCAGGAGATCCCGACGTACGTCGAGCAGGGCCTGTTCGACCTCGGGCTGACCGGCCGGGACTGGATCGCCGAGACTGGCTCGACGGTGGAGAGCCTGTGCGAGCTGGAGTACTCCAAGGCGACGTCGAACCCGGTGCGGATCGTGCTCGCCGTACCGCGCGAGCACCCGGCCCAGTCCGGGCCCGAGCTGCCCGAAGGCATCCGGATTTCGACCGAGTACCCGGAGCTGACCCGCCGGTACTTCGACGGCATCGGCGTCAAGGCGGTGATCGTGCCCTCGGCCGGCGCCACCGAGGCCAAGGTGCCCGACATCGTGGACGCCATCATCGACGTGACCGAGACCGGCTCGAGCCTGCGCAAGCACGGGCTGAAGGTGCTGGAGACGCTGCTGACCAGCCGGACCGAGCTGATCGCCAACCCGGCGGCGTACGCCGATGCCGACAAGCGGGCCGCCATGGAGGACATCGCACTGTTGCTGCAGGGGGCGATCCGGGCGCGCGGCAACGTGCTGCTCAAGGTCAACGTGCCGAGCGCGCGGCTGCCCGCCGTGCTGGCCGTGCTGCCGGCCATGAGCTCGCCCAACGTCACTCAGCTCGCCGCCGGAGACATGCACGGCGTCGAGTCCGTGGTGCCCAAGCGCGGCGTCAACACCCTGATCCCGGCGCTGAAAGCGGCCGGCGGCCGCGACATCCTCGAGCTGCCGATCACGAAGATCGTGGAGTGACCGTGGCCCTGACCGGGGGTGTTGACGGTTCGGCCCAGGTCTGGGTGCCGCGGCGGCTGCGGCAGGTGTGCCGGTGGTCAGCGGTGGCGGTGCTGGTCCTCGTCGTCGTGCTTACCGTTGCGCTGCGGGCCAGTGCCGCGGGTAGCGTCTTCGGGTTCGGGGACCAGCTCTCACTGATCGCCCTGGGTGCCGTGATCGCCGCGGCGTTACTGTACGCCGGGCGGCCGCGGGTGGTGGCGGACGCGCGCACCGTGCGGGTGCGCAACATGCTGGGCACGGTGGAGCACCCGTGGTCGGGGGTGGTGGCAGTGCAGTTTGACGAGCACTCGTCCTGGCCGACGCTGGAACTGCCGGCGGATGCAAGCGTGGCGCTGCTGGGCATCCAGCGCAGTGACGGGCCGGCGGCGGACCGGGCTGTGGCCGAGCTGCGTCGCCTGCACGCCGCCGCCCGGACGGCGAACAGCCCGGCCGGTCGCTCGACCGGAAGGGCCTGAGATGACAACCCATGGCCACCTTGGCGCGGCGGATGAGCCGGCGAGCCCGACCGTCGTTGGCGGACGAGCCGCGTACGCCGGGGACGACGGGGCCGCGGCGGCCGAGCTGACCGCCGCGCTGGCCGACTGGCAGGACGCCGGCACGCCGGCGTCGACCGCCCGGGTGTACGCCGCGTTCGCCGGCGCCCGGGTCTTTGTTCCGGTCGCCGCCCGCCTCGGCGAGGCCGCACCCGACCCGGTCACCGGCCTGCTCGCCGAGAAGAGCAGCGAACTCGCGCTGGTGACGCCGGTGTCGGCGAGCGGTGCGACGGCGGTGGCCGCCTTCACCACGCCGGCGTCGATGGCGGCCTGGCGCGCCGACGTACGCCCGGTGCCGGTGTCCGGCCGGGACACTTGCGCGACCGCTGTGGCCGAGGGGCACGCCGCGGTCGTGGTCGATCTGGGAACTACAGCCTTTGTCGTCGATGGGGCCGCGCTGCAGGCACTCGCCGAAGGCCGCCAGCCCGATTCCCCGCGACCCGAGGTTCGGCTCTCCTCCGGGCTCCGGGTCGCGGCAACCGAGTCACCCGTCGGCGTCGTCGCTCGGCTCGCGGCGGTGCTGGGGAGCGAACCGGCCATTGAAGCGGCGTACCTCGTCGACGTCCTGTCCGACGAGGCGCCCCCTGCCCTGACCGCGGGACTCGTATTGGCGGGTGTGCCAGACGCCGTCGCGCTAACCGCGCTGGCCTCTCG
>JADGOU010000244.1 GCA_017882835.1 Frankiaceae bacterium
CAGTCCCGCCGCGAGACGGCCGCTGTCAGCCAGGCTCGGGACGACCTCATCGACCAGCGCGAGACCGCCCGCGCTTACACGGCGAGCGCGCCGGGCGGGCCAGCGCCCGAACGGCCAGCGCCCGAACGGCCATCGCCGCCAGAAACCGCCGATCCTCCGGGGTGAGGTTGGCACGTCACGCGGCTTCACCCACCCTTTGGTTCTGAACAGTCTCGGCGAGGCCTCCACCATCCCAAACGACTGAGATCAAAGATCAGTCACAACGGGCCAGTTACGGGCCGGCTGCCGCGCGCGTAGCAGACCGGTCGGCGGGACTTTCGGCTCTACCTCCGCCGAGAGCAGGGGCGAACGCTTTTGTCGAGCGTTACCTGCGCTGTCGACGCTCGCGCCGACGGGAGGGTTGGGGGCGATGTCAGGGCGACGTGCCTGGGCGTATGTGGCTGCGGTCGGGCTGGCGGCGGTCGTAATTGTGACGGCTGGGGGGGTAGCGGGGACTGCCGCGGAGTTGCCAAGACCCAGGTCGATCGGACAGCAACAGGGGTACTGGGGTGGCGGTGCGACTGGAATGGCAGCGTGCACCGGAGCCCGGTTCGGCCGGCATCCCGGTTACGACCGGATGGTGCTCGACCTGACCCCGCCGGGCACTCGGTCGGGCACCTTCTACTCCGATTCTGGCTTCCCGCCCGGCACCGCCGCCTACCGCGCTTGGTACCTCAACGACACCACGCTGCGAGTCAAGGTCTGGTCGGTCCGCATCGACCCTCCCTGGTTCTTCCGCTACACCCCGAACCTTCCCGAAGTGAAAGGCGTCCTCGTTACGCAGGACTCCGGTGACGGGCTCGAGGTGGACGTCACTGTCGCGGCGAGAAGCGGGTTCCGTATCTTCGCCTTGTCGGCACCCGACCGAGTGGTGGTCGACATCGCGCACGGGCGTGCCGGAGGCTGGACGACCAGGACTTCGTCGACTGCGACCAGCGGATAGCTGCCGAACTGCCGAACCGGGCCAATTCGGGTTGAGCGGTACGCGGCCTTACCGTGCCGACCGAGCTTCCGCGCCGAACAACCCCGTCACGGCGTGGGAGCATTGCACCCGGGCCGACTGCACGGCCGTCGGCATCGGCCAGGGTCACTACTCGTCGGGCAGCCACCGACGCCGTGGCCAAACTCGCACGGCAGCACCTCCCACCGCAAGGCGTGCCTGATGGCCTGGAGGCCCCCGTTGCCGCAGCCGGTCTCGTTGACCACGTAATGGTGTTCCACGGACTGCGGAACCCGTGGAAGCTTGTGGGGTGAGCCAGCTAGGGGTCGGCCCCGTTCGGGAGGTGGAAGCGGCTTTCCGGGCGACGCCGCGACCTCAGTTCCTGCCCCCCGCCCAGCGCCGGTGGGCTGGCCTGGACCGGCCGCTGCCCATCGGCCACGGTCAGACGAACTCACAGCCCTCGACGGTGCGGCGCATGCTCGAGCTGCTGTCGGTGCGGCGGGGGAGCCTCGTGCTCGACGTCGGCGCGGGTTCTGGCTGGACCACCGCGCTCCTCGCCTGCCTGGTCGGTCCCGAGGGCAGGGTGGTCGGCGTGGAGCTCGAGCCGGCGCTGGCCGCCTGGGGGCAGGCCAATCTGGCGGCAACGGACCGTAGCTGGGCCCGTATCGAGACCGCCCGTCCGGGGGTGCTCGGGTGGCCGGACGAGCAGCCCTACGATCGGATCCTGGTCTCCGCCGAGGCAGGTGTGGTCCCAGGTGAGCTCCTTGCCCAGCTCGGCACACGCGGGGCCATGGTGTTGCCCGTGGCCGGCCAACTGCTGCGGCTACGCAAGACGGTAGGCACTCGCGTGGTGGTCGAACGGTTCGGGCAGTGCCGCTTCGTGCCCCTGCGCTGAGTCAGCACATCCGGCAGGGCGACCCTTCTTGATGGCCGGGTAGCGCGCGCGGACCGCGTGTTGGGTCGCGCAGTGGGCACAAGCCAGCGCTCATCGCCGGCGCCCGTGGCCCGGACCGGCGCCCGTGGGGTGCGTTATCCCGTGGTGGCCGGGCTGATCACGACGGCAAGCGCTGTGAGTGCAGTGGGAATCGCGCGGTAGTAGACCCACACGCCGCGCTTGTCGCGGCTGACCAGCCCGGCCTCGAGCAGGACGCGCAGGTGGTGGCTGACGGTCGGCTGGGACAGTCCGAGCGGCTCGGTCAGCTCGCACACACAGGCCTCCCCGCCGGCGTGCGCCTGGATCAGCGACAGTAGCCGCAGCCGGGCCGGGTCAGCGAGTGCCTTGAGCACCCCCGCCAGCTGCTCGGCGGCGGCGGCGGACAGCGGGGCGCGCGCCAGCGGCGAGCAGCACGCGGCCGCGTCGAGCGCGGGGTTGTCCAGCACCGGCGGCAAGGTGGCCATGCCGACAGTGTCGCAGCAGGCATTGACAGCCGTCCATGCATTGCCCATGCTGACGGGATCGATGAGGGTCAATCTAAGCCGGACGGATGAGGAACGAGGTGAGCTGGGGATGAGTCGGGTGCAGCTGGCAATGAACGTCCGGGACGTCGACGCGGCGGTGGACTTCTACCGCAAGCTGTTCGGGGTCGAGCCGGCCAAGCGCCGGCCGGGCTATGCCAACTTCGCGATCGCCGTCCCGCCGCTAAAGCTGGTCCTCATTGAGGACCCGGACGCCCGCGGCGCCGGCGTGGCCGGGGCGCTGAACCACCTGGGCGTCGAGGTGGAGACCTCCGCCGAGGTGGGGGCGGCCACCCAGCGGCTGACCGGACAAGGCTTGGCGACGCTGACCCAGGACGCGACCAGCTGCTGCTACGCGGTCCAGGACAAGGTGTGGGTGCACGACCCGGACGGGGCGCCGTGGGAGGTCTACACGGTGCTGGCCGACGCCCCGCACGCCACCACCACCACCACCACCGCCGCCACCACCGCCGGCAGCGGCTGCGCCACCGTGGACGGCCAGTGCGTCCCGGTCGACGCCACCGCCGCGACGGCGGGCGCCGTGGCCCGGGAGGTCGAGCTGACCACCCACGGGGTGCCGGTCGACGCCTCCGCGGTTCGCTCGTGCTGCTGACCAACCCGCGCCGGGATCCATCCGCCGGACCACGACCGAAGAGGTTGACGTCTCGGTGAGCGATCTGACCACGGGGACCGCCCGGGCCGGCACCGACCTCGACCCGCCGGTGCTGGCCCGGCTGTCCACCCTGGACCGGTTCCTGCCGGTCTGGATCATCGCCGCGATGGCCCTCGGCCTCGCGCTGGGTCGGGCCGTGCCCGGGCTGAACGACGCGCTGGACGCCGTGCGGGTCGGCTCGGTGTCGCTGCCGATCGCCGTCGGGCTGCTGCTGATGATGTATCCGGTGCTGGCCAAGGTTCGCTATGGCGAGCTGGGCGCAGTCACCGGCGACCGCCGGCTCCTGGTCTCCTCGCTGGTGTTGAACTGGATGGTCGGCCCCGCGCTGATGTTCGCCCTGGCCTGGCTGCTGCTGCCGGACCAGCCCGCCCACCGCACCGGACTGATCATCGTCGGGCTGGCCCGGTGCATCGCCATGGTGCTGATCTGGAACGACCTGTCCGGCGGGGACCGGGAGGCCGCCGCCGTCCTGGTAGCGATCAACTCGGTGTTCCAGATCGTCGCCTTCGCCGCGCTCGGGTACTTCTACCTCAAGGTGCTGCCTGGCTGGCTCGGGCTCTCGCAGAACACGCTGCACGTGTCGGTCTGGGACATCGCCCGCAGCGTGCTGGTCTTCCTCGGCATCCCGCTGGTCGCCGGCTACCTCACCCGCACCCTCGGCGAGGGAAGCCGCGGCCGGCATTGGTACGAGACGGTGCTACTGCCCCGGATCGGCCCGGTCGCGCTCTTCGGGCTGCTGTTCACCATTATCGTGCTGTTCGCGCTGCAGGGCGACACCATCACCCGGGAGCCGCTCGCGGTCGTGCGCATCGCGCTGCCGCTGCTGGCCTACTTCGGGCTGATGTTCGGCGGGTCGTTCCTGCTCGGCCGCCGCCTCGGCCTGGGCTACCCGCGCACAGCGACGCTGGCGTTCACCGCCGCCGGCAACAACTTCGAGTTGGCGATCGCGGTCGCCATCGGCGTCTTCGGGGTCACCAGCGGCGAGGCCCTGGCCGGAGTCGTCGGGCCGCTGATCGAGGTCCCGGTCCTGGTCGCCCTGGTCTACGTCGCGCTGTGGGCGCGCCGCCGGCTGTTCCCGACCGCCTGACCGGCCCACCCGGGAGAAGCTGATGCAGCCGGCCACTCGCCCGCCGGCGGTGCCGACCCCGACTGCCCTCGAGCTCGGCCTGCTGGTCACTGGCGCGGTCCTCGGCCGGCTGGCGGCCGAGTTGACCGCCCGCTACGGCGGCGTGTTCTCCCCGCAGACCGTGACCGCGGTCGTCGCGGACTCCTACCCGCGGCCGCGGTCGCGGCCCGTGTCCAGAATCACCTGCCAAACCTGGCCGCCCGGTTCGCCGCCGACCGGCTGGCCGCCACCGCCCACACCGAAGGAGTGCTCGTGTCCGACGTACCCGAGGTCCTGTTCGTCTGCGTGCACAACGCTGGCCGGTCCCAGATGGCCGCCGCCCTGCTGGATCACGCCGCCGGCGGGCGGGTGCACGTCCGCTCCGCCGGCTCGACCCCGGCTGACCAGGTGAACCCGGCCGTGGTCGCGGTGATGGCCGAGCTCGGGCTCGACCTGTCCCACGAGTTCCCGAAGCCGCTCACCGACGACGTCGTGCAAGCCGCCGACGTCGTCATCACCATGGGCTGCGGCGACGC
>JADGOU010000245.1 GCA_017882835.1 Frankiaceae bacterium
GGCCATCGGCGAGGAGCGCGTGCAGATGCTCTGGTTCGCCTGGGCGGCGCTGTCGTCACCAGCGGCCCTGGTGGTCTGCTGGCTGGACTATTGGTGGACGGGTCCGGCGGCCTCAGACGATCGGACCGGTCCAGCGCTCACCCGGGCCGTCGCCGGGAACGTCCGGGTACGGCGAGGCCTCCCGGAAGGCCAGCTGCAGCGACTGCAAACCGTCGCGCAGCGGGGCGGCGTGGACGCCGAGGTACTCCGCCGACGCCGTGACCAACCCGGCCAGCGCGGTCACCAGCCGGCGCGCCTCGTCGAGGTCCAGCAGGTGGGCGCCGTCCGGCGCGAGCCCCAGCTTGACCGCGGCCGCGCTCATCAGGTGCAGGGCCGTCGCGCTGATCACCTCGACCGCTGGCACCTCCGCCAGGTCCCGGGTCTGGTCGCTGACTTCAGGCGGGTCCGGCGTGGTCACGGCGCCAACCTTGGCACGGTCCGCGCGCTGCCCCGGCGCTCCCCGGCGGTCCTCGACTCCGGTGCTACCCTTTGCGGACGACCGGCTGAGCAGTTTGCACCTGAACTGTCAGCGGCAAGTGGAGGTTCCGCCTCCCACCCGCTCGACCCGCAAGGTCGAGGGGTACCCGGTCGGTCCGTCGGTCGGTCAGCGTCCCGTCGGACCGTGCGGCCTGCGCTCCGGCGTCGGCCGCTGATCGGTTGGTGGCGGCTCCGCGGGCACGGTGCGCGGGGCCGTTGTTGTTTGTCGGTCTCACCGCCCCGGTTTGCACCAGACATTGGATAGCCCTGAGGAGGCGCCATCACTGTCGAGCATCGCATCAACGACCGGATTCGCGTTCCCGAGGTCCGGCTGGTCGGACCCAACGGTGAGCAGGTCGGCATCGTCGCTGTCGGCGATGCCCTTCGGCTGGCACAGGAGTCCGACCTCGACCTGGTCGAAGTCGCCCCTACCGCCCGGCCGCCGGTGTGCAAGCTCATGGACTACGGGAAGTTCAAGTACGAGAACGCGCAGAAGGCCCGCGAAGCTCGCAAGAACCAGACGCAGACCATCATCAAGGAGATGAAGCTGCGGCCGAAGATCGACCCGCACGACTACGAGACCAAGAAGGGTCACGTCGTCCGGTTCCTCAAGGCCGGGGACAAGGTGAAGGTGACGATCATGTTCCGTGGCCGAGAGCAGTCGCGGCCGGAGCTGGGTTTTCGACTGCTGCAGCGGCTGGCGAACGACGTGACCGACCTCGGCTTCGTCGAGACGACGCCCAAGCAGGACGGGCGGAACATGACGATGGTGATGGCTCCGCACCGCAACGTGAAGGCGGAGGAGAAGGCCGCCGGCCGCGCCCGCCCACGCGAGGAGGCTGCGCCGACGCCTGCATCTGCGTCAGTGCCTGCATCTGCGTCAGTGCCCGCATCTGCGTCAGTGCCTGCATCTGCGCCGACGCCCGCATCTGCGTCAGTGCCTGCATCTGCGCCAGTGCCTGCATCTGCGCCGACGCCCGCATCGACGGCTCCGACGGCTCCGACGCCGAAGCCGGCACCCACGCCGAAGCCGGCACCCACGCCGGCACCACCCCCCCGAGCCGACGCGTCGGTGGGCCCGCCGGCCGGCTGAGCCGACCCGCTCGCGCTGCACCATCCCGCCCGACCCACGGGCGGGCGCACCAACCCGTCGGCACCCGGGCGGTGCCACTCGAGGAGACAACGTCACCCCATGCCGAAGAACAAGACCCACAGCGGCACGAAGAAGCGGTTCCGGGTCACCGGCACCGGCAAGATCATGCGCGAGCGCGCCAACAAGCGGCACCTGCTCGAGGCAAAGAGCAGCCGGCGCACCCGGCGGCTGGCGGTCGACGTCGCGCTCACCCCGACGGATGCCAAGCGAGTCAAGCGCCTGCTTGGCGGCTCGTCCGGCGGCTGACCGCACGCAATCTCGTCGTACGCCGTCTCGACAGCGCAGCGGCCCCCTTCGATCAGATGAAGCAGGTATCCAGTGGCACGGGTGAAGCGGGCGGTCAACGCCCACAAGAAGCGTCGGGTCGTCCTCGAGCGGGCCAGCGGGTATCGGGGCCAGCGGTCCCGGCTCTACCGCAAGGCCAAGGAGCAGATGCTCCACTCGATGACCTACGCCTACCGCGACCGGCGGGCGCGCAAAGGCGACTTCCGGCAGCTGTGGATCCAGCGGATCAACGCCGCGGCCCGGGCGAACGACATGACCTACAACCGGTTTATCCAGGGGCTCAAGGCCGCCGTTGTCGAGGTAGACCGCAAGATGCTGGCCGAGCTGGCCGTCTCCGACCCGGCCGCGTTCACCGCCCTGGTGGGTGTGGCCCGGGCGGCGCTACCGGCAACCGGTGGCGCCGCCGAGCAGGGCACCGGCGGGCAGGGCGCCGCCGGGCAGGGCGCCGCCGAGCAGGGCACCGCCGAGCAGGGCGCGGGCACCGCCGCCTGAGCAGCCCGCCGACAACCCGTCCACTGCCGAGCGCTCCGCTGACCTCCGCCCGCTCGCGGCGGGTGGCGGCCGCTCGCCGGCTGACTCAGCGCTCCGCCCGTCAGCAAGCGCGACGGTTCCTGGTCGAGGGTCCGCAGGCGGTGGCCGCGGCGCTGGAGCTGGGGGCCGCCGGTCACGCTGACCTCGTCACCGAGCTGTTCGTCACCCCGGCCGCCCGTGAGCGGCACCCGGACCTGCTCGCGGTGGCCAGGAACGCGGCCGTGTCCGTGGTGCCCGTCACCCCCGCCGTGTTGGCGAGCATGGCCGAGACGGTCACCCCACAGGGGATCGTCGCGGTGGCGCGCTTCCTCGACGTAGGCCTGGAGCAGGTGCTGGCCGGACAGCCGCGGCTGGTCGCTGTGCTGGCGGCGGTGCGCGACCCGGGCAACGCGGGCACCGTGCTGCGCTGCGCCGACGCTGCCGGGGCCGACGCGGTCGTGCTGACCACCGACTCCGTCGACGTCTACAACGGCAAGTGCGTGCGCGCCTCGGCCGGCAGCCTGTTCCACCTGCCGGTGGTGCGCAGCGTCGAACCGACCGTCGCGGTGACGCAGTTGCGCCAGGCCGGGCTGCGGGTGCTTGCGGCGGCCGGCGGCGGACCGACCGACCTCGATGACCTGGCCGATGCCGGTGGGCTGACCGGGCCGACCGGCTGGCTCTTCGGCAACGAGGCGTGGGGGCTGTCCGGGCGGCTGACTGCTCTGGCCGACGACGTGGTCCGGGTGCCGATCCACGGCCGGGCGGAGAGCCTCAACCTGGCCACCGCGGCCGGCGTCTGCCTGTATGCCAGCGCCCGGGCACATCGAGATCATGGCCGCTGACCTGGCGTTGTCTATCGTGGGGGTCTACGGACCAACAAGGGGGTTGCGGGTGGTCGGTGAACGGGCACGGCGCGCCTGGCGCGCGGGCACGACGCCGGACAAGGGTGCGTACGACGACCTTCCCGACGGGGTGCTGGTCGCCGACGACGCCGGGACGGTCGTTCTCCTGAACCCGGCCGGTGCCCGGCTGATCGGCGTTACGCCCGACGCGGCCGTGGGACAGGACTACCGCACTGTGCTGCCGTTGACCGACGACGCCGACCGGGACTGGTGGGCCTGCAGCTCGCCGTACCGCGGTTTGACCAGCCGATCTCGGCAGCCGGAGCGCCGATTGACGCTGGCCCCGGCCGGTCGCTCCCCCGGACGACAGCTGCTGGTGACCGCGCGCTACGTCCGGGCCGAGCCGGGTGGTCCGGTGGTTCGGCTGGTCGTGTGCTTTCGCGACTCCGCCGCGCGTGAGCGGCACGAGCGCAACCGGGCTGACCTCGTCTCGACGGTGGCCCACGAGCTGCGCTCACCGCTGACCAGCGTCAAGGGGTTTACCGCGACGCTGCTGGCCAAGTGGGACCGGTTCACCGACGACCAGAAGAAGCTCATGCTCGCCACCGTCAATACCGACGCCGATCGCGTCACCCGGCTGTTGTCGGAGTTGTTGGACGTGTCTCGGATTGAGGCCGGTCGGCTCGAGGTTCACCGTCAGGTGGTGGACGTGGCTGCCAAGGTCCGGACCGTGATCGCCGCCCGGATTGCCGCGGGGGAGGCCGCGGACCGGTTCGTCGTGGTGGTCGAGGGCGCGGCGCCGGAGCTGTGGCTCGACCCGGACAAGGTCACGCAGATCCTTGGCAACCTGCTGGAGAACGCGGTCCGGCACGGCGCCGGCGTGGTCACCACCACCGTCACCGGTCGCCCGGACGGGGTGGTGGTGACTGTGGCCGACGAGGGCGAGGGCGTCTCGGTCGAAGATCGCACTCGGGTCTTCACCAAGTTTTGGCGCGCCAATCGCGGGGGCGGCACCGGCCTGGGGCTCTACATCGTCAAGGGCCTGGTCGAGGCGCACGGTGGCACGATCGAGGCCGGGTCCGCCCCGGGCGGCGGTGCCCTGTTCCGGCTGTTCCTGCCGGCAGGCTCTCCGCCGTACGACGGATGACCATCGCGTCCCGCCATCCCCCGCATGAGCTCGAAGATTGCCTTGAATCAGCGTTGAATCTGCGCTGACCGGCACGACCGAATCGGCCTCCCCGTACCGGCCGAGCCCATCACGCCACCCCGACGCCCGTCACCCCGACGCCCGTCACCCGGCCCGCCCGTCCCGCCGCCCCCCGTCACGCCGCCTGCCCGTTCGGCGCCCGAGCCCCGACCGAGGCCGGTGGCGTCACGGTCACCACCCCATCGTCGTCCCGGCGCAGCCGCCAGC
>JADGOU010000246.1 GCA_017882835.1 Frankiaceae bacterium
TCGCCGGCCCGAATCACGGACTTCTCGGCCGGTCTGCCGCCGCCGATGGGGCCGCCGGCCCGGGCGGTGACCAACCGCAGTCGTGCTTCGACCTCGGCCGGTCCGGCGGTGACGAGCAGGACGTCGTCGACGCCCCACTCGGCGGTCAGCCCGGCTAGCCCGCCTTCGGTGAGGATCGCCAGCAGTGGCACGTCTAGCCCCGTGGTGCGCAGCAACCGGCACAGCGACCGTGCCCCGACCAAGTCCCGGCGAGCGTCCACCAGGACGGCGTCCACCTTCGGGGCGTTCAGCAGGGCGGTGATGTCGAGCGCGGCGGTGCGCACGGAGTGCGAGAGCAGGCCGAGTGCCGGCAACACCTCGGTGGAGGGCTGGAGGGCGCCGGTCAGCAGCAGCAAAGTGCTCACGGTGGCGCTCCGTTCGGCGAGGAGACAGGCGGGCCCGATGGAATGATCGCATCTTGCGCGGATGCCTCGACCGGCGACGTCGTCCTCATCCCGCGGCAGGGCAGGATAGCCCACGTGTCTGCTCAGTCCCTTCCGTTCGACGCGCCGCCCGTGACCTTGGTGACCGCGGACGGCGAACGGCTGTGCGCGCTGCACCTGGAGCAGCCGGACCAACGCCGGGAGATCGCCGTCGTGCTGGCCCACGGTTTCACCGGTTCGTGGCGCAAGCCGGCCGTCTGGGCGGTGGCGGCCGGACTGACGCCGTACGCCGGGGTGCTGGCGTTCGACTTCCGCGGCCACGGCAGCTCGACCGGCCGCAGCACGCTGGGCGACCGCGAGGTCCTTGACATCCACGCCGCCGTCGCGGCCGCCCGCGGCCTCGGGTACGCCCGGGTGGTCACCTGCGGATGGTCGATGGGTGGCTCGACGGCGCTGCGGCACGCGGCCCTGCGCGGCGGCGTCGACGCGGTGGTCAGCGTCAGCGCGCCGAGCGGCTGGTACGTCCGGGACACGGTGCCGATGCGCCGCCTGCACTGGTTGGTCGAGCACCGGCTCGGTCGGGCGGTCACCCGGACGATGCTGCGCACCCGAGTGGCGCGGAAGTGGAAGACGATGCCGGAGTCCCCGCTGGAGGTGGTCGGCCGAATCGCGCCCACGCCGCTGCTGATCATTCACGGCGACACCGACCCCTACTTCTCGACCGAACACCCGCTGGCGCTCGCTGCGGCCGCCGGACACCCGAGCGAGCTGTGGCTCGTGCCCGGCTTCGGGCATGCCGAGAACGCGGCCCCCACCGAGCTGCTCGACCGGCTGGGACGACACCTGCCGGAGCTGCTGGCTCGGGGTCCGGCCGCCGCCGCCGCCGGGCGCTAAGGAGACACCGGCGTGGCCGTGGGGACCATCCGCTACTGGGCGGCGGCGAAGGCGGCCGCCGGCACCGCCGAGGAGCCGGTCGACGGGCCGACGTTGGCCGCGGCGCTGGCGGCCGCTCGGGCCGCTCGACCGGACGACGGCCGGTTCGCCCGGGTGCTCGCCAGCTGTTCGTTCGTGGTCGATGGCGTACCGGTCGGCCGCCGAGACCACGGGACCGTCGAGCTCGCCGCCGGAGCCATCGTCGAAGTCTTGCCCCCGTTTGCGGGCGGATGACCCGCGGACCCGCTCTGGCCGCGGGTGCGGCCGCGGCCGTCGCGCTGGCCGGGGCCGCCGCCGCTGGTCGTTCGCTGCTGGTCGGGTGCGTGATCGCCACCCAACTTGGGCTGGCGGCGAGCTGGCTGCGGGCGGCGGCCATCCCGGCCCTCGGAGTGCCGCTGGCGATCACCGTGGCGGTCGCCGCCGCGGTTGACCTGCTCGGCCAAGCCGGCGGCGGCGACCGGCTGGAGCGGTTGGCAGGCGTCGTCGGGGTGGCGTTCCTCGGGATGCTGCTCGGGGAGTTGGTGCGCCGAGACCGCTCTCGGGTCACCGACTCCTTGGTCGCGACCGCGTCTGCGGTGGTCCTGGTCGTCATGCTGGCGAGCCCGCTGGCGCTGGCTCCGAGTAGCGGTGGCCGCGCCGTCGTGGGGGCGACGTTCGCGGCCGTGGCTGCGGCGCTCGCGGTAGCGGCGGTGGGAGCGGTGGTGGGAGCGGCGGCCGGTGGCCGGGCTGACAATGGGCTCGGCGCAGCGGCCACCTTGATCCTCGCCGTGGTCGCCGGCGGCGGCGTGGGGGCGGCGTACGGCTCGGTCAGTCAGCACGGCCCGCGGTGGGGGGTGGCCGTCGGACTGGCCGCCGCCCTGTTCGCGGCTGCCGGCTGGGCCCTGACCGCGGGGTCGACAGACCACAGCACAGCCCCCCGGGCTGCGGGAGCCCTCCGCCCGTCGGCACCGGTGATGGCGCTACTGCCGCTCGCCTTGGCGGCCCCGGTCGGCTACGCCGCCGGCCGGCTGCTGGGCTGGTGAGCATGCGTCGTCTCCTGCTCGTCCTGGTCCTGCTTGCCGGGTGCGTGATCGGTGCGGATCGGGGAGCCGCCTGGCTGGCCGCCCGGTTGGTGGCCACCCGGGTGCAGTCGACCGAGCACCTCGCCCAGCGACCGCGGGTGTTGGTGCACGGCACGCCGTTTCTGCCGCAGGTCGTGCGCGGTCGGTACCAGGCGGTCGAGGTGTGGGCGCTGGACCTGCGTCCGGAGCCGCTGCCGGTAGCCGAGGTGGACGCGACCCTGACCGGCGTGCGCCTCCCGCTGGGCGACGTACTGCGGCGCTCGGTCAGCCAGGTCGACGCGGACAGCGTGCGGGCGCGGGTGATGCTGCGGTACGGCGACCTGAACACCTACCTTGCCGGCCGCAACCTGTCCGTCGCCGCGGCGGGGCCGAGCCTGCGGGTCACCGGCACCGCGCGGGTGCTCGGCCGCGACTTCTCCGCCGCCGCGGTCAGCGACGTTGCCGTCCGCGACGGCCAGGTGGTCGTCACCGCTCACCGGATCGAAACCGGCAACAGCCTCGCCGACGCCGCGTTGTCCGCGGCGGCGGATGCCCGGCGGCTCGACTTCACGGTACGACTGGGAAGCTTGCCATTCGGCCTGCGGCTGACCGACGTCCGGGTCCAACCGGATGGGTTGGTCCTGACCGCGGACGCTCGAGCCGTCGTCGTGAATACCGGCTGAGTACCGCCGAGGGGCGGGTAGGCTCGCGACCGTGTCGGGCAGCTACCTCACCAAGCGTCGCGCCGTGGACCTGTGCCGCGTACGCAGCTGCCTGTGTCGGCGTTTCTGACGCCGGCAACGACGCTCGCTAGCCGGTCGATGGCGTCTGCTCGGGTCCGTGCTGGCTGAGCAGACCACCGCCCACCGAGCGTTGCGTTGGCCGAACATCCCCACCCGCGCCTGTCTGCTCGTACCCGTCAGCGAGGAGTACTTATGATGAGCCGCACCGACGTCCTGGTCGAAACCGACTGGGCCGCCAACCACCTGCAGACCCCGGGCGTGGTCTTTGTCGAGGTCGACGAAGACGTCTCCGCCTACGACACCGGTCACATCCCCGGGGCCGTGCGGGTGGACTGGCGCGAGGACTTGCAGGATCCGGTACGGCGCGACTTCGTCGACCAAGCCGGCCTGGAGCAGCTGCTGAGCGAGAAGGGCATCACCGGCGACGACACGGTCGTGCTCTACGGCGGCAACAACAACTGGTTCGCCGCCTATGCGTACTGGTACTTCAAGGTCTACGGACACGACGACGTCCGGTTGCTCGACGGCGGCCGCAAGAAATGGGAGCTGGAGTCTCGGCCGCTGACCACCGACGTACCGGCGCGCCCACGGACATACTACCGGGCCAAGCCGGCCCGCACCGACATCCGCGCCTTCCGGGACGAGGTGATTGCTGCCATCGGCGAGCAGAACTTGATCGACGTCCGGTCGCCGGACGAGTTCTCCGGCAAGCTGTTAGCGCCGGCGCACCTGCCGCAGGAGCAGTCCCAGCGGGCCGGGCACATCCCGACGGCGCGCAACATCCCCTGGTCTAAGGCCGCGAACGACGACGGCACCTTCAAGTCCGACGACGAGCTGACCGCACTGTACGAAGGCGCCGGGGTGGAGCTCGGCAAGGACACCATCGCCTACTGCCGGATCGGGGAGCGCAGCGCGCACACCTGGTTCGTGCTGCACGAGCTGCTCGGCCAGCCCAACGTCAAGAACTACGACGGGTCCTGGACCGAGTACGGCTCGCTGGTCGGCGTACCGGTGGAGAAAGGGGCCTAAAGGCATGTGCGGGGCAACGGTCGGCGGCTTGAGCACGGAAGGGATCGACGTGGCCAAAGAGACGGTCATCCAGGGCAGCGTGACCAAGGGCGGTACGCCGGTGAGTGGCGGGTACGTCCGACTGCTCGACGCGGGCGGCGACTTCACCGCCGAGGTGGTCACGTCGGCCACCGGGCAGTTCCGGTTCTTCGCCGCGCCGGGACAGTGGACGCTGCGGGTGCTCTCGCCCGGCGGTCGGGGCGAGTCGACGGTGACTGCGGTGGACGGGCAGGTCACCGAGACCGACATCGCGCTGACGAGCTGAGTCCGCCTGAGTCGGCCCGACCCGGTGGGTGGCTGATCGGTTATTGCCGGCGGAGGTCCAGCAGCTGCAACACCTGGGTGATGTGGGTACAGACCAGGTCAACGCCGAGGCGCCGCTTGAGGTCTGGGTCGCCGTACGCCGCCGGGCCGGCCAGCACCAGCCGGGCACCGGGGGCGAGCTGACGCAGCTGCCGGTAGAGCTCGCGCAGGCCGTCCTGATCGCTGCCTTCCGGCAGCGCCACCACGACAC
>JADGOU010000247.1 GCA_017882835.1 Frankiaceae bacterium
CGACCTCGCTGCGGTGCAGGTCGCGCGGCGCGGGCATGCCCACCAGCATGGCTTGCACCGCCGCCCCGATCGTCACCCCACGATTGTATCGAGTCTCAATGCATTCCGCAGGGACACGCCGAGCATAAACACGCAGGTCACAGCCCTACAGCGTGGCTAATTGAGGAGGTCTGAGCCTTGAGCGCCGCCTTAGCGACGTTGTACGCCAGCGGCGGTCCGGCCGGCTGCCAGGCGCCGATCGAGGAGACGTTGACGATCGCGCCGCCCCGCTGGATGAGGGTCGGCAACGCCGCCCGGCTCACGCGCAGGGCCGCGAACAGGTTGATGTCGAAGTGGTCTCGCCAATGCTTGTTCGGATAGGTCGAGGAAGCCGCCGAGGTCGACTTCGCCACCGCCGCCGTTGTTCACCACCAGGTCGACGCCGCCGAGTTCGGCGAGTGCCCGGTCGATCAGCAGCGTTCCGCCGACCTCCGTGCTGAGATCGACAGCAACGGGCACGGCGCCCGATGCCAGGAGTTCCGGCGTGATGGTGCGTGCCGCGCCGACTACGGCGACGCCCTCGTCCCGCAGCGCGTGGACGGTCGCGAGACCCACGCCGCGACTCGCTCCGGTGACGACCGCGGTCTTTCCGTTCGAGCCCGAGTTCCATGTGTTCTCCTTCTGATCCGGTGGAGCCAGACGCGGCTCACGAATGTCAGATCGTCGCCAACAGAGCGTCGACGACGCGGTGCAGCCGATCGGTGTCCGGTGAGCTCTTCACCATCACCTGCATCCCGACCACGGTCGTCAGGAGCAAGCTCGCGATCGCCTTCGGATCGGCGGACCTGGCCAGCTCTCCGTTGCTCTGTCCCTCGATGACGGCTGCCTCGAACGCCGCCTCAGTGCGGTCGAACATTCGCTGAACATGGGCGGCGGTCTGGGCATCGGCTTGTCCGATTTCCGCTGCGGTGTTGACCGCGAGACAGCCTCGGCGGCCCGAGTGGCGAGGTTCATGTTGATGATCAGCCGAAGAGCTTTCTGCAGCCGAGGCCGCACTGGGCCGGGCCAGGTGCGGTGAGAAATTCGGTGAGCGCCGTGGCCTGCTCGTCGGCGTAGCGGCGCAGCACGCGCGTGAACAGCTCGTGTTTGCTGCTGAAGGCGTTGTAGAGGCTTCCCTTGCAGATGCCGAGCGCATCGACAAGATCTTGCGGCGTGGTGCCGCCGAAGCCCTTCCCCCAGAACACCTCAACCGCCTTGTCGGCGGCGACGTCGGGATCGAACTGCTTCGGCCTGCCCACGTCCCAGACCGACGGTCGGTGTTTACCTCTGTAAACTAGTTCGGGTGGGGTTCGATGTCGATTGGCAGCACGGCGCTGAGCACATGTGGGCCGGCCACCAGGTCAGCGTCGAGCAGGCGAACGAGGCCCTGGCCGATGACGAGCGGATTCTCGTCGACCCGGACCCCAAGAGCAGATCGGGGCAGAGCGCGCGGTTGATCGGCTACTCACCGAGCGCGGCCGCGGTGCTCGTGGTGATCCTCGTGCACCGCGAGGACCGGCCGGGAGCGTGGTGGGGGGCGAACGGGTGGCGGGCCAACAGCACGGACCGGCGCACGTACCAGCAGAAGATCGAGGAAAGGGACAGCGATGAGTGACGCCAAGCAGCTCGTCGAGCAGATCGCGGCCGAGGCCGACGCGACGATAAGCGACCCAATGCCCGAGGGCACCGTGTGGACCCGTCCGGGCAAGACCGTCACCGTGGCCACCCGGGTCTCGCCCGAACACCTGGCCGCGATCGAGGACCTGGCTGGCCAACTGGAGATGCCGGTGTCCGCGCTGGTGCGCGGTTGGATCCTCGCCGGTCTCAACGCCCGCCAGGACGAGACCGTGCAGAGCGCGATCGAGCGTCTCTCGGCCGACGTGCAGCGGCTGCGTGAGCTAGTCGCCTGACGATGCCCGAGGCGAACACCGGCGACGGCGACTACACCGACCTCACCCACGCGTGGGATCTGGCCTAGGCCGAGGACCTGGACGGAATCGCGGACGCGCTGGCGCCGGCCGAGGCCGACATCAACGCCGGTCGCACGTACAGCGAGGACGAGATCCGGGCGGTTCGGCGTGCCTATACCGGTGCTGGCGACCGGCGACGACGAGAGCGTCATCCGAGATGACGAGCACGTACCGGCCGACCCGGACCCGGATCGCATCGCCGCCGCGATCGAGCGTGCCCGACACGGCATTGCCGGCGACAACCCCAGTGACGCATGAATAGCCACTCGTCTCTACACCGCGGGCGTCCGCGGATGTCGTGTGCGCGCTGCGGTCACCCGATCGTCGATCGCTGGGCTGGTAGGCGACCGCGACCAGCCACGTGTCGTCACGCACGAATGGGCGGGTCAGGAACCCGCCCGTCGCTGTCTCGACCAGGCGCGCAGGCTTGGCTCGCTGATACGAGCGAGCCAGCCGTCGCGCGGTCGCGTCGTTCAGGGCAGCGCGGGTATTGAGGACCATCCAAGTCGAGCAGTACGAGGCCGAGTGGCTGACAACCAACCCCAACCAGGAACCGGGTCAGGCGCTGCGCCGATCGTGGGACGCCCGCGCCTGGCAAGAGCAGCGACCCGGCAAGGTACATCTCGAGCCGGCCCAGGTCGCGCACGACCGGTGGATCGACGAGCTGGCCGACCTCGGATACCAGCCACCGGCCCAGCCCGCCGCAGCGTCCTCGCCGAGCCCGAGGTACGGGCCGAGCTCGCCGAAGACATCACCGCACGCACCGCCGCCAAGGCCGTGCCGGTGCCCCTGCTCGAGCGCACCCGAGTCGATGCCGGACCACCTCCGGTTCTGGACCTCGGCGGAGGCGATCGCCGTCGAGCAGGACCTCACCGGCCGGCTCGCCGCGCGGGCTCGCCGCGCGTGGCGCGTCCGATGCCGTATCTGGCCGGGACGCCGGCGCCGACCAGCTGGCCCGGGCGGCCGCGGCCACGGGTGTCGAGGTGGACCCGGCCCAGGTCGAGGCCGCCGCGGCGCTGGCCGGCGATCACTCCCTGGTGCTGGTGGCCGGAGCCGCCGGCGCCGGCAAGACCACCACCCTGGCGACCACCCGCACGGCGCTCGAGCACGACGGGCACCAGGTCCTCGCCGTTACCCCCACCCTCAAGGCCGCCCGCGGCGCCCGGGCCGAGACCGGCGCCCGCACCGGCTCGGCCGCCTGGCTGGTGTTCCAGCACGGCTGGCGCTGGGACGACGCTGGCCGCTGGACCCGCCTCGAGCCGGGCCAGATCGACCCGAAAGCCGGCACGACGTACCGCGGCCCCCGCGAGGACGCGCAGCTGCGCCGCGGGGACCTGCTAGTCGTCGACGAGGCCGGCATGCCCGACCAGGACACCGCCCGCGCCCTACTCACCGTCGTCGACGAGCAGGAAGCCCGGCTCGCACTCGTCGGCGACCCGCACCAGCCGGCCGCGATCGGCCGCGGCGGCGTCCTCGACCTCGCCGACCGCTGGGCCGAGCGGGCCGTCACCCTCGACGTGATCCACCGCTTCACCCGCACCACCGAGATCGAGCCCGGCGTCCTGGCCGACGTCGAGACACCGACTACGCCGCTCTGTCGCCGCGGATGCGCGACGGCGCCGCCGGCGAGCCCGCCGCGGTGTTCGACGAACTCGCCGCCCGGGCCCCAGAACTCCTGACATAGACGTGACTGGCCGAGCCAGTCTTGCCTTCTGAGCAGGCGATTTGGCGTGTCGGAAGAGCGGTGATTCACCGGCGCCCTCCGACAGTCACTGGGACGTTGTCCGGTGCTTGGGGGGTGCAGGTTGGGTCGGGTGCGCCAGCCGGTGCTGCCGCTGCTGCCCGCCGCCGACGTCACCCCGATTGGCCCGGCGGCCGGCCTGGTGGACAGTGCGAACGGTGGGCGGTGTTCGTGTTCGGGCAGGCCACGTTCGCGTTCGCGACCGACGACGAGGTGGGTCGCCGGCTGGCCGTGGTGCAGCTGGTCGCCACCGGAATCGCGGCGGCGGCGGCGGCCGGGTTCGGGATCGGCCTGGCCACGCTGTGGCGGTGGAAGGCCGCCTACGTCGCCGGCGGGGTGGCCGGGCTGATCCCGGCCAAGTGCGGGCCGAAGGGGCCGACGAAGCTCACCGCCGCGGTGGTGGTCCGAATCCGGGAGCTGGCCGCCGATGGGCAGACGCTGACGGCGATCGCCGGCGCGGTCAAGGTGAGCCCGGCAACGGTGCGGGTCGCGCTGGGTCGGCCACCGGCCAGCGCTGGCCGGTCGGCGCACCCGGGCCGTGACCCGCAGCCGGCCGGCCCGCCGCCCAGCGCCGTGGCGGACAACAGTGCCGGGGCGGACACCGAGGTCGCTGACTCGGTTGCCGCGATGATCACGGGGACTGCCGGTGCTGCCGGCGCCCGAGCGCGCAGGGCGCTGGCCCGGCCCGCACCGGGCAGCTGGTCGAGGCACCGGTGGTGTTCACCGAGGGGGCGCACCTGCCGGGGCTGCTGCGGATCCTGCCGGCGCTGGCCCGGCGGACCTGGGCCGCCTCCTCGCGCTGGAACGGGCCAAGACGCTGCGCCGCAAGCTCACATCGAACCAGCCGGCTGCCGCCGCGGCGCGGCGCTGCACCGGGCGCATGCCGCCGCCCGGCCGGACGCGCTCGGGTTCCGCCACATCCACGTCGACCTGCCCACATCGCACCTGGCCGGCCACGCCACCGCCGACGCGGACGTCGACTGGTGGTC
>JADGOU010000248.1 GCA_017882835.1 Frankiaceae bacterium
GTGATGGGAAGCGGTTGACCGACGGCCTCGCCGAACAGCAGGCGCTGCAGGCTTTGCGCGTCGGCGACCGAGGCGCGGCCGGCCGTGAGCACCAGATCGCCGGCTTTGAGGCCGGCCCGGTCGGCGGGGGAGCCCGGGATCACCTCGACCACCCGGAGTCCGAGCCGTTGACCGGTTCGGGCCGCGACCGGGGCGGGTAACGGAGTGGGCGCGCTGACCAGCCCGAGATAGGCGCGGCGCACGCGGCCGGCGGTCAGCAGCGCGCTGATGATTCGCCGGGTGGTGGCGTTGATCGGAACGGCGAGGCCGAGACCGACGCCGGCGACGGCGGTGTTGATGCCGACCACGCGTCCGGCCGCGTCGGCCAGCGCCCCGCCGGAGCTACCGGGATTCAGCGCCGCGTCGGTCTGGATGACGTCCTCGATCACTCGCCCGACCCGGGCGGTGCGGGTGGGCAGGGAGCGGCCCAGGCCGCTGACCACACCCGCGGTGACCGAGCCCGCCAGGCCTAATGGGTTTCCGACCGCGACGATGAGCTGGCCCACCTGCAGCTGGTCGGCGTCCCCGAGGGTCGCCGGCGCCGGCGTGTACCCGCGGGCACGGAGGACGGCGAGGTCGGAAAGGGGGTCGGCGCCGATCACGTCCACCGGCGTCTGGGTGCCGTCCGCGAAGGCGGCGGTCCCGCCAGCGGCCCCGGCGACGACATGGGCGTTGGTCAGGAGAAACCCGTCGTCGGTGAAGACGACCGCAGACCCGGCGCCTTCTCGCCGCTGGCCGTTGCGCGAACTCCCCTGCACCCGCAGCGCCGCGACCTGTGGGGTCAGCTTCGCGGCAATCGCCGTGACGACCCGAGAGTACGCGTCGAGCGCTGTCGACTCTTCGGAACTCGCGGTGTCGCCCCTGCCATCTGGAAGAACAGCCATCCCAGCCTCCTGCTTACACGATTACTGCCCAACGCCTGCCGGTGGAACGCTATGCCGCTGACTATTCAGCCGTGGGCATATCGGAGGCGCTGAGGATGATCTCGCCGGCGTGCCGTCGTTGGCCTTCCACTGGGACGTTTCAGAGGGCAGGCTTGGGCCTATGGACGAGCAGACGATCCACTCTCGCATCTCCGCGCTGGTCGACCAGGAGCACGCACTGCGGGCAGGTGTGGGCAGCGGCGAGCTGGCAGCCGACGATGAGCGGATCCGGTTGCAGCGGGTCGAGGAAGAGCTCGACCAGTGCTGGGACCTGCTGCGCCAACGCGCCGCCAGGCGCAGTGTCGGTGCGGATCCGGGCACCGCGGCGGCCAGATCGATTGCGGAGGTCGAGGGCTACCTGCAGTAGGTCCCACCACGGCTGCGCTCGGCCCGTCGTACGTCGTACCACGACGCGTGCAGCCGCCGCCACTGACGCTGAAAGACCCGAGTTCCGAGTTCCGACGACCACGCTTTCCGCCGCCGCGGGATCAGCCGACCTCGTGCAGCCAGCTGACCGGCGCCCCGTCGCCAGCGTGCCGGAAGCGTTCCAACTCGTTGTCCCACGCGGTACCGAGCAGGGAGTCCAGACCGGCGGTCAACGCCTCGCCGCCCCGAACCGAGGCCAGCAGCACCCGCAACCGGTCCTCGCCGACCATGACGTCGCCATTGGCACTGACCGTCGTGCGGAACAGGCCGAGGGTGGGCGTGTAGCTGTACCGCTCGCCGTCCACGCCCGGACTGGAGTCCTCGGTCACCTCGAAGCGCAGCAGCGACCAGCCGCGCAGGGCAGCCGCGAACCGGCCGGCCGTGCCCGGTCGACTGCGCCACGCGACCTCGGCCCGCAAGGTGCCAGGGGCCGCTGGCTGGTCGCTCCAGGACAGGCCGACTCGCCCGCCCACGCCGGCCGCCACCGCCCACTCGACGTGGGGGGTGAGGGCAGGCGGGCAGGAATGGACGTAGAGCACGCCACGAGCAGACATCAGCAACCTCCGTCGACGAGGGGCGCCTTCCCCGACGTCCTCGCGACGGACACCACGAATGATGCCCAACCCGGCCGGTCTTGACCAGCCCGAGCGTCAAGTCACCCCGAGCGTCAAGTCACTACGCCGATGCCGACCTCGCCCGGAAAGTCGACCGTGAGCACCGCGGTGGCTGTACCACCGCTTCCTCGCACCAGCGCCGCCACGGCTACTTGCGATCGTGGTGCGGCGGCGGCACGCGACCCGCCGTACGGGCGAGCGCTGGCGGTGCCACGATCGTTGGCGGAGGGTCGCGGGGGTGTTGGGAGCGGGCGCGGCGGCTACCTGGAACGCCAGCTCCCGCCGAGGCGAGAGCGTGCCGCCGAGACCGCGGTTGCGCACTTGTGCGGCAGGGCGAGCCGTCCGCGGCTCGCCCTGCCGCACAACTTCCCGTCTCCGGTCTGCATGGCTGGCTCCGTCGGCCCCGGTCGGTCCCGTCGCCCAAGTCGCGCTCACCGCGGGACGCGCAGCATCCCTTCCTGGGCGACCGACACACAGAACCGCCCGTCGCGGGCGAACAGCCGCCCGCGGGCGAAGCCGCGCGCGCCGGAAGCGGACGGGCTGTCCTGGTCATACAGCATCCACTCGTCGGCCCGGAACGGCCGGTGGAACCACATCGCGTGGTCCAGGCTCGCCCCTTTGAGTCCCGGCATTCCAAAAGACAGCCCGTGCCCAAGCAGCACCGACTCCAACAGGGTCATGTCGGAGGCGTAGGTCACGGCGCAGACGTGCAGCAGCGGGTCGTCGGGCAGCTTGCCGTCGGCGCGCATCCACACCTGCTGGCTGGGGTCGCGCGGACCCTTCTCCCGGGCGGCCCGGGGCGGGTCGTCGACGTAGCGCAGGTCTATCGGCCGGGGCCGGGAGTACCACTCCCCGAGCTCGTCGGCGTACGGCGCGTAGCGTTCCTGAAACGTCGGCAGCGTCTCCGGGTCCACCGACGGCGGCATCGGCAGCTGGTGCTCGACGCCCTCGGCCGGGAGCTGGAACGACGCGGCCAGGTGGAAGATCGGCTGCCCGTGCTGGACGGCGACCACCCGCCGGGTGCTGAACGACCGCCCGTCCCGAACCCGGTCGACGTCGTAGATGATCGGCACGGACGGGTCGCCGCCGCGCAGGAAGTACGCGTGCAGCGAGTGCACCGGCCGGTCCGCCGGCACCGTGCGACCGGCGGCCACCAGCGCCTGGCCGGCCACCTGTCCGCCGTAGACCCGCGGCAGGGTCACGTCCGGGCTGCGACCGCGGAAGATGTTCACCTCGATCGGCTCGAGGTCCAGGATGTCGACCAGCTGCTCCAGCGGCGTCAAGGTCACCGGCGCATCCTTTCAGCGGCCGACGGGCGAGCCGGCCGACGGGCGAGCCGGCCGACGGGCGAGCCGGCCGACGGGCGAGCCGGCCGACGGGCGAGTCCGGACGGGTCCGACGTGCCGCGCCGGTCAGCGGTCGGTACGCCGGGCCAGCTGGCGAGACTGCGCCACCAGCCGGTCAGCGGAGTCCCACACCTCCGCGTCCTCCTCCAGGTAGCCGCCGGCGAGGTTGCGGGTATGCGCGGTCACCCGCAGCCAGCCGGGCGTCGGGACTGCCCGCACGTGCACGGTCATCTCCAGCGTAGGCACCCAGCCGGACACGCCCAGGTTGAACACTGCCGGCGGCAGCGCGTCAACCACCAGCAGCAGGGCCAGCGGGTCCGGCTCACGGCCGTCGGCGAACCGCACCCAGGCCCGCACTTGTGCCTGTCCGGACGGCCGGCCGTGCGCCCAGCCGATGTCGTCGGGATGGATCAGCGTCTCGAAGCGCTCGGCAATGGACACCGGTACGCCGCCGGGAAACCGGACCCGGCCGCGGAAGCAGTCCACCGGCGCCGGCAGGTCTGGCGGCGGCGCGGTGACCGTCTCTGGGCCGCCGACGACGGAGAGGTCGCCGTAGCTGGCCAGCATGCGCAATCGCTCTTGGTCGTCCTGGCGCAGCGAGGCGGTGGCCGTGGACAGCGTTTGGCCGCGGCGTACCGGTTCGACCTCGACCGCGATCGGCCCCTCGACCGGCGGGGACAGGAAGTGGCCGGTGACCGAGAACGGGTCGCGATGCGGCGCCAACGTCTCGGCCATCGCCCGGGCGCCGATGGCGAGCAGGTAGCCGCCGTTGGGGAAGTCCGCAATGCTCCAGCGCCCGGTCACCGTCGCGGCGTAGCGGCGGCGACCGCCGGACTCCCCGGCCGGCCGCACCGCCGTGTCGTCGTCGAACTCGCTGCCAGGCACGCCTCGGACTCAGGCCGCGCCAGTGCGGACGCGCTGGTAGAGCGCCACCGTCTGCTCGGCGATCGAGGTCCAGCTGAAGTGCTCGACCGCGCGCCGCCGCCCGGCCTGGCCCATCCGCCGCGCCCGCTCGGGATCGGTCAGCAGCGAGTTGACGGCGGCGGCCATCGCGGCGACGAAGCCGGCCGGGTCCTTCGGTGACCGCGACCCATCGTCGACCGGGTCAAAGTCGACCAGCAGTCCGGTCTCCCCTTCCGCGACGACCTCGGGAATGCCCCCGGTCCGAGTGGCGACCACGGCGGCTTCGCAAGCCATGGCCTCCAGGTTCACGATGCCCAGCGGCTCGTACACCGACGGGCAGACGAAGACAGTGGCATGGCTGAGCAGCTGCACGATCTCCGCTTTGGCCAGCATCGCGTCGATCCAGACGACGTCGCCGCGCTCGCGCCGGACCAGGTCGACGGCCGCAGCGATCTCGGCCCCGAGC
>JADGOU010000249.1 GCA_017882835.1 Frankiaceae bacterium
CGGGCCCGCTCCACCCCGACCAGCGCCTCGCGCAGGCCGGCGATCCATTCGTCCTGGTTGCGCCCGACCAAGCGGACGCACCAGGCGAGCGCGTCACTGCGCGACCGGGCCACGCCGGCGTCCACGAGGGTGTCGAGCACGCGCCGCTCCGGCTGGCGAAGCCGAGTCATGACCGGTGCGCTGACGGTGGTGAACAGCTCGCGCCGCTCGCCGGCCACGGCGCCCCAGGACACCTTGCGCCCGAATCGGTGCTCGGCTTCCCGGGCGATCCGGATCCGCGCCTCGCGGGTCTCCTCCCGAAATGCCTTGATCCGGCCGGCGTACGCGGCAGCACGTTCTGCTTCCGCCGCCTCGGCGGGCAGGTCAGGGGCGCCCAGCCGGCCGACGATGAGCACCTCGTCCCGGTCGACGGTGACCTCTGCCGGTCCTTCGAACCAGTCTTGCGGTAGGCGGCCGGCGAACCAACCACGCAGCGTCTCGGTCTGGCTCTCGGCGGTAGCGCCCGAGTCTTCGCTCCCTCCCGGGGAGCCCATGTGGTTTCTCATGCACGAATGATTACACCGTTGCAGCCCTCGTCAACAGATGTGCAGCCGTGTTTACCCCCAGCGCAACCGCGAGCTCAGCCGGCGACGTGGTGGGGGCGGCGCAGCTGAAGTGCCGGCACAGGTAGGCCGCCGCGTGCTCGCCGGGCGGACGGTGACCCGCGAGCAGCGGCACTATGTCCTGCCCGGCCGCCGGGTCACCCACGGCAAGCACGGCCCCCGGCGAGGGCGTGAGCCGCGCAACCCGGGCCAACGCGCAGGTGTCGGCCGCGTTCGGCCGACCCACCACCGCGATCTCGAGCGGGCCGGCCACGGCCGCCTCGCCCACGGCGGCCGCCCAACCGATGAAGCGGGCATGCTGTCGCGCCAGCGGAGCCACGGCACCCAGCGCCGCCTCGGCCGCCGCCCGGTGCCGGTGCGAGCCGGTGTACGCCGCGTAGCTCAGCAGCGCGCCGGCGGCGGCCGCGCTTCCGGACGGCGTGGCGTTGTCGGTGCCGTCCTGCGGGCGCCGGAGAAGGGTCTCGGCGTCGTCCGCGGTGTCGTAGAAGCCGCCGCGGCCGTCACCGAAGTGCCCGAGTACGACGTCGAGCAGGTCACCGGTCAGCCGCAGCCAGTGCGGGTTGCCGGTGACGGCGTAGAGCGCAAGGAAGCCCTCGGCGACGTCACCATAGTCGTCCAGTACGCCGGCGTTGGGGCCGACCCGACCGTCCCGGGACGTCCGCCACAGCCGGCCGTCCACCAGATGCACCCGGACCAGCAGCCCGGCCGCCCGCTCGGCCGCCCGCAGCAGGTCGTCCCGGTCGAACAGTCCGGCGGCATCCGCCAGGGCGGCGATGGCCAGGCCGTTCCAGGCGGCCACCACCTTGTCGTCGCGGGCCGGCCAGACCCGCTGCTGGCGGCCGCTGGCCAGTCGGCGGCGGACGTCGGCGGTCCGGTCGACGTCGGCGTCGGCGGGGTCGCGCGGGAGTTGCAGCACCGAGCTGCCGTGCTCGAAGGTGCCTCCCGGTGTCACCGCGAACAGCTCAGCCGCCCAGGCCCCGTCGTCCGCACCGAGTACGTCGACCAGCTGAGCCGGTGTCCAGACGTAGAACCGGCCCTCCTCGCCCTCGCTGTCCGCGTCGTACGCCGAGGCAAACCCGCCTTCCGGCGTGGCCAGGTCGCGCAGCATCCACTCGGCCGTCTCTACCCCGATCCGCCGGGCCAGCGGCGACCCGGTCGCCCGCCACCAGTGGACGTAGACCCGCAGCAGCAGGGCGTTGTCGTAGAGCATCTTCTCAAAGTGCGGCACCACCCAGGAGGCGTCGACCGAGTAGCGGGCGAAGCCGCCGCCGAGCTGGTCGTAGATGCCGCCGCGGGCCATCGCCGTGGCGGTGCCCTCGACCATGTGGAGCGCCACCGGGTCGCCGGTGCGCGCGTGCGCCCTGAGCAGGAACTCCAGGCACATCGACGGTGGAAACTTCGGGGCGCCGCCGAAACCGCCGCGCTGCTCGTCGTACCCGGCGGCCAGCGAGCCCACCGCCGCGGCCAGCAGCTCGGCGGTCAGCGCGCCACCCGCGGGCGCCCCCGGACCGCGCTCGGACAGCCGCCGCACGAGGTCCGCGCCGGCCGCCAGCAGTTCGTCGCGGCGCTGTTGCCAAGTGTCGGAGATCGCCAGCAGCACCTGGGTGAACGACGGCAGGCCGTGCCGGGGCTGCGGCGGGAAGTATGTGCCGCAGTAGAACGGCTCCCCTGCCGGGGTCAGGAACGCGGTCATCGGCCAGCCGCCCTGGCCGCGCATCGCCTGCAACGCCTCCATGTAGACCGCGTCGACGTCCGGCCGCTCCTCCCGGTCGACCTTGACGTTGACGAAGCCGGCGTTCATGATCGCGGCCACCGACGAGTCCTCGAAGGACTCGTGCGCCATCACGTGGCACCAGTGGCAGGCGGCGTAGCCGACGGACAGCAGCACGGGTACGTCGCGGGCGCGCGCCTCGGCGAACGCCTCGGGACACCACGGCCACCACTCGACCGGGTTGTCCTGGTGCTGGAGCAGGTAGGGGCTGGTGCTGTGCGCCAAGCGGTTCGCCACTGGCTGCCCTTCCGGTCACGGCGCCGGTGGGTCATCTCGCCACGTGGCAGCCGACGCGCGCGACCAGCATCCCGCAGTGCTTACTGAAGGAACAGTGCCATCCGGGCCAGCAGTGCCGGTTCTCCCGGACTGCGGCGTTAGGGTCGCGACCGGCGGCTGCCACCGGCGCCAACGTCGTCATACGCTCGCTAAGTCATCAGTTTCGCGAGTCATCAGTTCCGCGGCGGTGGCGAGGTGCCGGCCCGGGCCGAAGATCGAAGGGGCCGCGCGCGACGTGCCGCAGCAACGACACGAGCTTTCCCGCCGGGGCAGTGATGCGAGCCGGCCTGGGCGGGGCGGCCGGGCTGGCGCTGGCTGCCTGTAGTCGGTCCGGCGACCCCGCGCGGGCCGCCGGACCGGCGCCCGAGCCGCCGGCGTCGGCTGAGCCACTGCGCCCGGCGGCGGTGCCACCGGCCGACCCCACGGCCTCGGCCCTGCCGACTCCGGCGCCCACGCCGCCAGCGGCCTCGGTGCCCGTCGCGTCCGCCACGGCGCCGCGGGCGCAGCCGGTGCACCGACTTGACGAGATCATGCCAGCCGCGCCGGCCAACGCGGTCGCATTGACCATCGACGACGGGCCGGACGACTGGTACACGCCGCAGGTGCTCAAGCTGCTCGACCGGTACGGCGTGCAGGCCACCTTCTGTGTCATCGGCATCTACGCCGCCGCCTTCCCGGAGCTGGTCAGCCGGATTGCCAACGCCGGCCACACCATCTGCCACCACTCGATGACGCACCAGCAACCGTTCAACCGGCTCTCCGCCGGCCGCCTCGCCGAGGAGATCGAGCGGCCGATGCCAATCCTGGAGAAGGCGACCGGAATCCGGCCGCTACTGTTCCGGCCGCCCGGCGGGGCCTGGTCGCCGCAGATCGCCGAGGCGGTGGCGGCGAGCGAACTGACCCCCATCGACTGGAGCATCGACCCGAAGGACTGGACCAAGCCAGGGTCGCCGACGATCATCACCCGGATGCTGGCCGCCACGGCCGGCGACATCGTGCTCTGCCACGACGGTGGCGGCGACCGAAGCCAAACGGTGCGCGCGCTGGGTACCGTGATCCCGACGCTGCTGCAGCGCGGGTTGACCTTCGTCCCGCTGTCGGTGCGCTGAGTTGACCCCAGGCGGCGAGTGGGACCGGAGAGCGCCAACGATGCGCTCGTCCGCGACGACCGCTGCGATAGCGTCAGGCCCGCGCCGGCCCGGACGTCGCCAGCCGGCGAGTGCTCGCCCCGCATCCGACCGCCCGGAGGAACAACCGTGGTCCAGGCCTTCATCCTCATCCAGACCGAGGTCGGCAAGGCTGCGGCCGTGGCGAGGGAGATTGCCCAGCTCAAGGGCGTCACCCAGGCGGAAGACGTCACCGGGCCCTACGACGTGATCGTGCGAGCCGAGGCGCGCAACGTCGACGAGCTCGGCAAGTTGGTCGTCGCCCGGGTCCAGTCGGTGGAGGGCATCACCCGGACGCTCACCTGCCCAATCGTGCACCTCTGAGCCAGCCACCAGCCCGGTCACCCGGCCGTCGTCCGGTTGCGGGCGCGCTGGTAATCGCCGCCGCCCTGACCACGAGCTGCGGCGCCGCCAGCACCAGCGCTCTGCCGGTGGTCCCGCCGGTAGCCGGTCCACCGACCGCCGACGCCGACTGTGCCCGGCTGCAGGCGGCCCTGCCGACCCGACTCGACCCCGACCTCACTCGGCGCCCGACGACACCGTCATCGCCGCGGACCGCCGCCTGGGGTGGCCAGCCCGTGGTCCTGCGCTGCGGCACCCCGCGGCCCGAGGACCTGCGACCGACCTCGAACCTGGCCGAGGTCAACGGGGTGTCGTGGTTCCAACAGATCGGCGGCCAGGCCGTGACCTGGACGGCCGTGGACCGCACCGGCTACGTCGACCTGACAGTGCCGACGTCGTACGCCGACCAGAGCGGATTCCTCATCGACGTGGGGGCCGCCGTGGCCAGGGCGCTGCCGCGGCTACCGGTGGACACCTCGCGACCGTAACCCCGAGTGAACTACCCGACCTGACTCGGTCAGCGCGGCCCAGACCTCCCCGGCCCGGCTG
>JADGOU010000250.1 GCA_017882835.1 Frankiaceae bacterium
GGGTCTCGGCCCGAGCCTGGTGTGAGCGCATCCGGTAGCTGGGCCCGTCGATCGGGCAGACGATCCCCTTATGGAGCAACCGATCCAGCATCGCGGCCGTTTTCTTGGGGTGGTCGGGACCCTCCAGGACAGCCGTGCGGACCGGAAGCTCGGCTGTGGTGGAACGGTTCTCTTGGGCTGTTCTGTCACACCCGGCACCTACGTTGCACCGTCGTGGAGTTCTGGGCGCAACGGACCGTGTCCCCGATGGACGGCCGCGAGGGATGGACGGTCGTCAACGACGGTTACGTCGAACACGACCGTGCGGCGCAGTACCTGCGGTCTGTTGTCGATCGTGGCGGCTCGGTCGGGACCGCCCGCGCCTACGCGGGCCGGCTTGCGCTGTGGCTGAGCTGGACCTCGGCCGCCCACGCGGACGACGCGTCACCGGGTGTCGAGGAGCTGGCCGCGTTCGCCCGCTGGTTGGAGCGCACGCCGTCGCGCAAGCATCGCCGGGGCCGCAACCGCCGGCGGGCCACCGACCGGAACGTCGTCATGCTGGGGGCTGCGCGCTCAGCTGCCACCGTGGACGGAATCTTGGCTGCGGTGGTGGAGTTCGTCCGCTTCGGCGCCTCCCGCGACTGGTGCGCCCCGGCGGTGGCCGGGCGGTTGAGCTCTCGGACCGAGCTCCGCTTCATCCCGCCCGGGATGGAGCGCGGCGAACGGACCGACACCCCGGTGGTGCAGCGCCGAGCGGTGCGTCGCCGCCGGGTCGAGCGACCGCCGGCGACGCTGACCGCGGGTCAGGTCGGTGCCGTCGTGGACGCCTGCGCGAACCTGCGGGACCGCTTCGTCGTGGCGGCGCTCTACGCCACCGGGCTGCGGCTCGCCGAGCTGTGCGGGCTGCACCTGGCCGATCTGCACTTCGTGCCCTCGGCCGTGCATCTGGGCTGCCAGGTGAGCGGACCGCACCTGCACGTCGTGCGCCGGGAAGACAACGAGAACCGGGCGCTGGCGAAGTCGATCTGGCCGCGGGTCATGCCGGTCACCACCGGCCTGGTGCGCTGTCACAACGCCTACCGACGCCAACGCGACCTGGTGCCGGCGGCCGCTGAGAGCGACTACCTGCTGGTCAACCTCTGGCGGCCGCCGCTCGGCCGGGCGCTGCGGCCCGACGGCGTCGAGCAGCTGTTCGTCCAGCTGTCCGGCAAGGTCGGCTTCCGGGTGCGGCCGCACATGCTGCGCCACAGCTTCGCCTCCGAGGTGGCCCGCACAACCAAGGACCCGGCGTTGGTCAAGGAGCTGCTCGGCCATGCCTCGGTCCGCTCCACCGACGTCTACCTGCACGCCCGCTGGGGCGATATGCGCAGCGCCGTCGACGGCCACGGTCAAGCCCGCGGGAACCTGCGGTGAATCGGGCGTCCGGCCGCGCGGTGGCGGCGACCGTCCCCGACCGTTTGCAGCCGGTGGACTGGCGGGTGCAGCGGCTGAGGTCGTTGATGGGTGCTGACTGGCTGGCCGGTGAGTGGGACAGCGAGCGCCGGCTGATCCGGCCGCGTCCCGGGGGCCGGCTGACCAGAGTGCTGCGCTGCGCGGTGCCGGGTTGCCCCGCCGACCGGCACGGAGCCGGGTTGCTCTGCCGGGTCCACCGCCGCCAGTTCGCGGCCTCGGCCACGGCCGACGTCGAGGAGTGGCTGGCCACCGGCGAACCCGCGGTGTTCGAGCGGCGCCGGTGTTCGGATCAGCGCTGCGCCGTGACTGACGGCAACGGCCGGGACTGCCCGCGCCCAGCCGAGGGCCCGTGGCGGATCTGCCACACCCACGCCGATGCCTGGGACCGTCGGCGGTTGCGCGGGGTCGGCTTCGAGGCGTTCCTGTCCCAGGCCAGCCCACTGCCCGAGATCGGGCCGTGCCAGGCCAGCTGCTGTTATCTCGACGCGGCGCATCGTGACCGCGGTCTATGCGAGATCCACTACCAGGCCTGGCGGCGAGCCGGCCGCCCCAGCGGCCGGTTGTTCACGCGCTGGGCGGTGACCGCCCGCCAGCCGACCAACAGCCGGGTGCTCAGCTTGCGCGGCCTGCCGAACCTGGTCGGTCTCGAGCTGGTCTATGCGATCGGCTGCCGGGCCGACGATCAGGTCAGCGTGGTGACCGGTGGAATGCGGCCCTGGGTCGACCAGCTCCGCGGCTGCGGCGTCGGTTCGGTGACCGCCTTCGACCTTGCCACGCTGGACGGTGTCGGCGACGCCCACCACGTGCGGTTCGCCCGCTTCAGCGTCGACCGGGTCCGGCTTGCCTACGCCGACGTCGAGCAGGAGCGGCACCGCGACGTCTGGGACCTGCGGTTGTTCGGGCAGCCCGGCCGACGACGGCTGGACTTCACGGCCATCCGCCAGCCCTGGCTGCGCGAGGCGACCAAGGCCTGGACGGCGGCCACCGCCGGCCGGGTCGGCGAGCAGACTCTGCGGCACCGGGTCGGCTCGGTCGCCGTGCTCTCCGCGGTGCTCGCGGCCGGTGCCCGCGGCGGTGCTGACCCCACGGTGCTGACCCGAGCCGACGCCGAACGGTTCCTCGCTCGCATCCAGGACCCGGGCTTCCCCCAGTCGGGTCGGCCGTTCGGCGCCCGAGCTCGAGTCGCCGCCGTGCAGGAATGCGCGCTGATGCTGCGGGAGGCCAGGCAGTTGGGACTGCTGCCGACGCTGGGAGCGACGTTCGCCTTCCGGAGCGGGGACGCGCGCCGCAAGATGATCGGCGAGGGCCCGGGGCGGGCGCTGCCCGCGCACGTCGTCGACCAGCTCGACGCCCAGCTTGACCTGCTCACCGCCGTGCCGGGATGCGTCGGCCCCGCCCGCCGGGCCACCCTGGGCGCGCTCGGTGAGCAGGCCGGCCAGGTAGCGGTGCTGGCCTACCGGCTGCTCAAGGGCACCGGCCGGCGGGTCGGCGAGGTGGCCAGTCTGCGCCTGGACTGCCTGAGCGTGGACGAATACGGCAAGGACGTGCTCGTCTATGACAACCACAAGGCCGGGCGGATGGGCCGGCGCCTGCCGCTGGCCGATTCCGCCCTGGTGATGACGATCCGGGCCCAGCAGGCCTGGGTCGCCGGTCGCTTCCCCGACACGGCGCCCGAGCGGCTGTGGCTGCTACCCCGGCCGCACAAGAACGCCGACGGCAGCCACCACCTGGCCGCGCACCAGCTGCTGAGCTGGATCCGCACCTGGGTCGAGCGCATTCCCCGCATCGCCGCCGGTCCGCGAGACGCCGCCGGTGAGCCGGTCGCGTTCGACCGGGCGAAGATCCACCCGCACGCGTTCCGGCACACCTATGCCCAAACCCTGGCCGACCAGGGGGTGGCACCATCGGTGCTGCGGGACCTAATGGATCACCGGTCGATGTCCACCACACTGGGCTACTACCGGGTGGGGGATGCCCGCAAGCGGGCGGCCATGGACGCCCTCGCCCGGCACACGGTCGACAACCGAGGCTCCGCCCGGCCGGTCGAAGCGGAGCCGTCCCCGGTCGCCCGGCTGAGCGAGCAGTTGTCCTCCGGTGGCGGTGCCCATGGGCAAGTGCTCCGAGCCGACCAACGTGCGCGCCGGTGGCCAAGCCTGCCCGATCCGCTACCAGTGCGCCGGCTGCCCGCACTTCGAGTCCGACCCGTCCTACCTCCCCGAACTGCGCGGCTACGCCGACGACCTGCGCCGGCAGCGGGAGGCCATGCTCGCGGCCGGCGCCGCCGACTGGGCGACCGAGGGCGTGAGCCGGCAACTCGACGTCATCGCCGGCCATGTTCGCGCTCATGATCAGCTGCTAGCCGCCTTGCCTGCGGACGAACGCGCCGTCATCGAGACCGCCTCCACCACCGTCCGCCAGGCTCGCCAGTCGGTTCCGGTGGCGATCGGACGTCGCCAGCCGGACACCACCGGTGGCTGACAACAGCGCGGCACTGCGCCGCGCCCGACGGTCCGATAGCCGGGTCAAGCGCCAGCGGGCCGCCGAGGCCATCCACACTCTCGAGCAGAGCGGCGAGTCGATCAGCTTCCCGGCGGTGGCCCGACGCGCCAGCGTCTCCGTGTCCCTGCTCTACACCGACTCTGAGCTTGCCGCGCGCATCGCCGCCGCCCGCGACCGCCAACAGCAGGCCGGACGCCAGCGGGCGTGGCATCTTCCCGTCCGCTCGCTGGTCACCGACCAGAGCGTGCGGGCCGAACTGGCCAACAGCAAGGAACACTTGCGGCAACTCACCGAGGAGCTGACCCTGCTGCAAGACCGGCTGGCCCATCAGCTCGGTGGCGATGCCGATGTCGCCCGCGGCTGGGACGTCAGCCCCATGCTTGCTCGGCTCGAACAACGCGCCGCCGAACTCGAGAGCGACAACCACCGGCTACAACGACAGGTCACCGAACTGAACGGCCAGGTGCATGAGCTCAGCGCCACCCTCGACGCCGCTCGCATCACCAACCGCGATCTGATGAGTGAGCTCAACCGCGACCCCGGACCACGCCCACCGGCGCGGCATCAACCGAAGCACTAGAGAACCGCCCGCCCGGACCGCTGTGAACTACGTGCGACACACAGCGGCGAGCCGCAGACCAGCATCTCTCTCGACCACCCCAAGAAAACGGCCGCCATCATCGGATCCCCGAGTCGCTCCGCCCAGGACGCGATCCCGACATGGGAGGTCAACGCCACGCTGCTTTTCAGGTAGCGCTGACTGATCA
>JADGOU010000251.1 GCA_017882835.1 Frankiaceae bacterium
GGGCAGTCCGCGCCGGCGGCCAGCAGCTCGGCCAGCGCGGTCTTGGCCTCGGCGTCGAACTGGTGGCGCAGCGCCCGGGTACCCGCGGCGGTGGCCGCCGCGGGTACCGCGTCGGGACTGGGTGCCGGCTCGACCGGCGGAACCGGGTCGCCCGGAGGAACGGGGTCGGCCGGAGGAACGGGGTCGCCGCCCGGCCCGGCCTCGGCCGGCGTCGCCGGCTCCGGTTCGGTCATGCCGGTGCGCCGGCGACCCGGGCCACCAGCTCGGCGGTGGCCTGCTGCTCCGCGGCGGCGATCTCAGCCCGGCGCGCTCCCTCATACCAGGGCAGCAGCCGGATCAGCGCGGGCCGGACGCCGGTGGCCAGCAGCACGGCCTGGGTTTTGGGCAGCGCCCGGACCTGCGCGGCCGGCATGATGCGCTCGCGCCGGGTCGAGGTCGACGAACTGCCGCCGCCCCGGCCGCGGGTGTAGGAGAGCACGTCGACGTCGTGCTCGCCGATGATGGCCGAGATGTCCTCGGCGAAGGCGGCGTCGTCCGCGCCGGAGCCGATCAGCTTGATGGTGGCCGCGCCCCAGAGCTCGCGCATGCCGGCCTTGCCCCAGACCCGCTCGCCCTGGGCGTAGGACTGTGGGCGTAGGACTGGAGGATTGCGACCGGCACGATCGAGCGCGACCCCAGGTGGCTGTACTGCTGCGGCAGGTCGGCGATCCGGCAGATGTTGGCCACCTCGTCCAGCACCAGCAGCACCGGCGGGTCGACCCGGCCGCCGCGGCGCTCCCCGGCCCGCTCGGCGGCGACCCGGACCTCGGTGGTCAGCGCGGCCACCAGCGCCGCCGCCGGCGACGTTCTTGCTCAGCAGGTACAGCGTCTGCGCGCCGGCGACGAAGCGCTCCGGGGTGAACTCCGGCAGCCCCGGCTGCGGGACCACCCAGCGGGCGATGTCGTTGTCCCGCAGCGACGCACAGCCGGCCCGGGCGGTGAAATAGACCGAGCCGCGGGTCTCCGGGTGCAGCCCCTGGGTGCCGGCCAGCGAGTCCGCGGCCGCGGCGTGGCCGGCCGCCCGCAGGATCCGTACCGGAGCGTCGTTGGACTCGTCGTAGAGCCAGCGGTAGGCATCCAGCAGGGTGCCGTGGGCCAGGTGGGCGGCCAGCAGCAGGTTGGCCAGCAGCTCGGTGGCCGCCGGCCCCCAGATCTCCCGGTGCTCGTCATCGGCGACCGCCATCACGAAGGCCCCGGCCAGCCGGGTGGCGTCGTCGAGGCGCAGCCGGCCGGCCAGCGGGTTCCACCACCAGCCCTGGCCGGCGTGCGCGATCCGCTGCGGGTCGAAGGTCCACACCCGCCGGCCGGTGGCCGCGGCCCGCAGCGCCGCCGTGGCCAGGTACAGGTCGGGTTTGTTCGAACACGCCACCACCGCGCCCGGGGCGTCGAGCACGGCCGGCACCGCCACCGCGGTGGTCTTTCCCGACCGCGGGGCGAAGACGGCCAGGATCACGTCCTCCCAGCTGGACTGCAACAGCGGTCCGCGTGCGAGTCGGGGACGCTCGGCGCTGGAGCACGCCGGGTAGTGACCACGGTGACCACGGTGGCCGAGGCCGAGCCGCTGCGACCGCCGCCGCCCTACCCGGCCCGGCGACGATCAGTACGGCCGCGCGCTACCAGCGGCTGCGGGGCACCTGGCGTACCTGCGCCGTATCAGGAGCGAGTAAGGCGCTTCTCTGTCAGGTGAAGGTTCGGTTTCCACCGCATGGCCGGGAGGCGAAGTGCGGGGAAACGGGAAACCGTGAGTGACAAGTCGCAAGAAGAGTCTCGCTGCCGCTCTGGCCCGGCCCCGGGCAGGTATGGCGGGTACCGACGGTGTTGCCCCGTCCATCGGTGGGGCACTGGCGGCGGCTGCCATGGCTAATAGCCCCAAAGGACAGACGTGAACAAGATCACACCAGCGGAGCACTGTGAGCACTGCGCGCCGTTCGTTGCCGTCGCTGCGGGAGCCGGCGCGAGGGAAGGCTTCTGATGATTGGACGGTACGTCGGATACGTCCCGGGTCATGACCCGCTCCATGACTTTCTCAGCAGGATCATCAGCGATCGGATGGCGGTTCGCGAGCTACAGCCGGCGTTCCGCGTCTTCCGGTTGTCCGGCAGCAACGAGGTCTACGGCTACGAGGAGAAGGCCAGCGGCATAAAGATCATCTGCAAGTTCTACGGCTCAAGATTCGGGTCAGACCAGGACAAGGCAGCCAGGATGGCACGCCAGGAGTACGAGGGGCTCAAGACGCTACGCCGATACAACCTGATCGGGTCGCCGCACCACGTGATTCGCCCATTGGGTTTCAGTCGCGACATCAACGGTGTGCTCGCTGTCGAGTACTACGCCGGCGAGGAATTCAGCCAGGCGATCGCGCGCGCGACGCAACACCGGGACGACGCGCATCTTTATTGGCGGCTGAAAGCCCTCGCGTACTTCCTTGCCACCCAGCACAACCGAACGGCCAACGGGGCAACCGTCGATTTCGATCCCGACTGCAGGTACTTCGACACCCTCGTCGGTCGGCTCAACAGGGCCCACCGCGTCGGGCAGTGGGACATCGACGAGCTCTTATGGTTGCGCGACCGCTGGCGGGACCGACCGCAGATGTGGCAGGACCAGCAGGTCTGGCTGCACGGCGACGCGACTCCGGCGAACTTCCTGTTCGGTCATGGCATGGACGTGGCGGCAATCGATCTCGAACGCATGAAGCGCGGGGACCGGGTGTTCGATGTCGGCCGGGTCGCCGGCGAACTGCAGCATGCGTTCATGCGTGCCGTCGGCGACCGGCAGGCTGCGGAGCCGTTCATCGGGCACTTCCTCTGGGAATACAGCTGCCATTTCCCCGATCGCCATCGAGCGTTCGAGTCGATTACGGCCCGCGCGCCGTACTATATGGCGCTGACTCTGCTACGGATCGCCCGAAACGACTACATCGGCCGGAACTACGGTCGCCGGCTCGTGACGCAGGCGAAGAAGCTGCTTCGAGCCGCCTGAGCCACCCGGCGCCGCCAGCACCAACGAAACCTGCCTCGCCCTATCAAGCAAGGAGCTGACGGCACGGCATGGACATTCGAGCGATTGCCTTTGACGTGAACGGCACTCTGGTCAGGATCCTGACCGAGGACGACAGGAATCAGATCTTCCGGTCCGCAGCGCACTTCCTCACCTATCAGGGCATCGACCTGCGCCGACACCAGGTCCAGGAGCACTATTTCCGGATCATGAAGGAGCAGCAGCGGGCCAGCCTGGAGGAGTATCCCGAATTCGATGCCGTCGGCATCTGGCGCAGCATCATCGAAGGGCACCGGACGGATTTCACCCGCAGCCTGCCGGCCGAGAAACTCGAGCAGATGCCGCTGTTCCTGGCCGAGATGTCCCGTGGCATCTCGCGCCGCCGGCTGAGTCTTTACCCGCACGTGCGCGCGGTGCTCGACGTTCTGACCGAGCGCTACCCGCTCGCACTTGTCACCGATGCGCAGAGCGCGTACGCCCGCCCCGAGCTACACAAGGTGGGCCTGCTCGACTACTTCGACCCCATCATCGTTTCCGGCGACCACGGGTACCGCAAGCCTGACCGGCGGCTCTTTCAGTTCGCGCTCGACGGGATGGCAGTGGCGGCCGAGGACGCGCTGTACGTCGGCAACGACATGCACCGTGACATCTTCGGAGCGCGGGAGGTCGGCATGAAGACCGTGATGTTCGACTCCGATCAGGGGACGAAGGTTCACCTGGATTGCGTGCCGGACTACACGATCAATGACTTTCGTGACCTCGTGAGGATCCTCGACCTGCCCCCATACCGATCTGGCTGTCCCTGCTGGTCATCGGCACCGTCGCGATCGTCACCGTGACTGCTTCGGTGCGCCACAGCGCTAGGCTGGGACGAGCTGGCGACGAGCATCCTGAGTTCGCGTCCCGCGCTCAGCCGGCCACGGCCGTGCGTCCGGTGGGTGGAGCGGAGTCGTCGCGGCCGAGTTGGCGGGCCAGCATCCGGGTGCGGGCGTCGGGCTGGGCCCCGATCGCGAACAGCATCCGGTAGCAGTCCTCCAGGGCCACCCGGGCCGCGCTCTGGTCGCCGGCGGCGAGGTGGGCGGAGACCAGCAGGGCGCGGGCCGGCTCGGACCACTCGTCCGCGGCCATCGCTCGCCGCGCCAGCGCCGGCGGCTCTTCGGTGGCTACGGTCGCCAGCAACAGCTCGCCGGCCCGGCACGGCCGCGGTGACGAACACATTCGGGCCAGCCGCTCCCGATGGACGAGCAGCCACTCCGGGAGAGCGGGACAAATTGGGGGAGGCTACGCGGCCAGCACCTGTCGGTCGGGGACGTGGGTGAATCCTGGGTGCCACCGGCGGAAGTCGTCGGCGAGTGAGTCGTTGAGGACCCGGGTGCGAAGCTGCAGGGCAGGTGGGCGCCGCGGGGGCCCCGGACTCGTCCTGGCCGGACGCTTGCAGAGGAAGGCGTCCCAGGTCTGGACCTTCACCACCAACTTCGCCGTGCCTTGGACGAACAACGGATCGGAGCAGTCGCTGCGCGGCGTGAGGGTGACTCTCAAGATCAGCAGCTGTTGGCGCACCCTGGCCAGCCTGCAACGCCACTGCCGGACCCGTTCCTACTTGACCACCGCCGGCAACCACGGTATCGCCCCACTGATCGCGATCCG
>JADGOU010000252.1 GCA_017882835.1 Frankiaceae bacterium
AGCGTCATGCCGCCCAGCGGCGCGGCCACGAACGCCGACGCCTCGACGACCCGCATCCCCTGCAGCAACCCATCCATGATCCGAAGGTTCTCCGATCGTGAACCACCATCTTGCGACAGGACCTTGTCCTCGTCCGCTGAATGCGCGAGGCTGCGCTATCCGCCAGGCCGCCGGAGCTGACACGGCGGACTTTACTCACGGCAGCCGGGCACGCGGCGACAGGGGGCACCATGACGGACGGACAGGCTGGCCACGAGACGAGGCCGCCGGACCAACGGCCCGGCAGCACCAGCATTCCGGTGGCCAGCCCGGCCCAGTCCGCGACCGCGCCGGTGGCACCGACCCATCACGGCGTCGTGCTCCGAGGCCTCGGCGCCCCGTCCGCGTCGGCGACCGAGCAGGGGCGCTTCGGCCGCATGTTCCGGCACCTCCCGGTCTTCGAGCATGAACCGGCCCCGCTGGCCGCGCTGGCGGCGTCGATGATCGCTGCGGCCGACCCCAAGGACACCGCACCGGTCCCGCAGCCGCCCCCCGATGACGACGACGAGAACCCCAACATCCCCGCCGGCTACACCTACCTCGGCCAGTTCGTCGACCACGACATCACCTTCGACCCCACCTCCAGCCTGCAGCGGCAGAACGATCCGGACGCCCTGCACGACTTCCGTACGCCGCGGTTCGATCTGGACTCGCTCTACGGCCGCGGACCGGCTGACCAGCCCTACCTCTACCTGCAGGATCCCAGGCCGCTGCGGCACCCTGAGCTCGGCTTCGACCAGCGCGGCGTGATGTTCCTGCTCGGCCGCGACCTCGCCACCCCGGCCGATGCGGCTCATGTCACCTTCGCCGGTCCCGACCTGCCGCGCAACAGCCAGGGTCGGGCGCTTGTCGGTGACCCCCGCAACGACGAGAACCTCATCGTCTCCCAGCTACAGGTGGCGTTCCTGCGATTCCACAACCGGATGGTCGAGACCACCAACCGCGAGACCGGACTGATCGGCGACGACCTGTTCAAGGAGACGCAGCGACGGGTGCGCTGGCACTACCAGTGGGTCGTCGTGCACGACTTCCTGCCGCGGATCGTCGACGGCGACCTCGGTGACGGTGCCCGGGCGGCAACCGGGGTGGTTGCCGACATCCTGGCGGCCCGGAGCTACGTTGTCACCGGCGCTGGGGGCGAGCAGGTGAGCATCTGCCGGCCGCGCCTGCTGTTCTACCAACCCAGGCGGCAGCCGTACCTGCCCGTCGAGTTCTCCGCCGCCGCCTACCGCTACGGGCACTCGATGATCCGACCGTCCTACTTCTTCAACGACTTCGTCAAGAACCATACCGGCAACGCCCGGACGCCGATCTTCTCTGCCGACCCCAACCCACTGGCCAACCTCAACGGGTTCCGGCCGCTGCCGGACAACTGGGGCTTCCAGTGGAAATACTTCTTCGACCTCGAACCCGGCGGCACCGCCCAGCGCAGTTACAAGATCGACACCAAGCTGGTGCACCCGCTCGAGTCGCTGCCTCCTACCGTTGCGGAGAACCCGGCCAACCTGGCCCACCGCAACCTGTTGCGCGGGCTGCGCCTCGGGCTGCCCTCGGGTCAAAGCGTCGCCCGGGCGATGGGCATCACGCCACTGTCCGCGGCCGACCTCGGCCTGGACCAGATCGCCGCGGAGTACGCCCACGACGCGCCGCTGTGGTTCTACCTGCTCAAGGAGGCCGAGCTGCTCGGCAACTCCCGCCAGCTCGGGCCGGCCGGTGGCCGGATCGTGGCCGAAGTCCTCATCGGTCTGCTGGCGGGCGACCCGCTGTCCTACCTCAGTGTCGCGCCCGCGTGGACGCCGGAGCTGGCCGAGGGCGGCCGGTTCGGCATGCCGGAGCTGCTTCGGTTCGCGCTCGGCACCTGACCGGCGAGCCCAGCGCCTGACCTGCGCCTGACCTGCGCCTGACCTGCGAACACGGCCCACCACACTTGAAGGATGGTCGTTCTCATGCCCATAGGATTCACGCCCGTTCCGGACTGGTTCTCGTTCGACAACCAGGGCGCCGCCGTCGCCAGCGCCGATGTGAGCGGCAACGGCCGACCGGACCTGGTCGTCCTGATGATCGACAACGCACCCGACCAGAACTCCGGGCTCTACCGGGTTGGGGCCGACGTCGACGCCACCGGCGCCGTCACCGGCGGCTGGGGACCCTGGCAGCCGGTACCCGACTGGTTCTCCTTTGAGAACCAGGGCGCCGGCATCGCCGTCGCCGACGTCACCGGCAACGGCAAGCTCGACGTCGTCGTGCTCCTCGTCGACAACCCCCCGGTGCAGAACCAGGCGCTCTACCGGGTCGGCGCCGACCTCGACGCCACCGGCGCCGTCACCGGCGGCTGGGGACCCTGGCAGCCGGTGCCCGACTGGTTCTCCTGGGAGAACCAGGGCGCTGGGATTGCCGTTGCCGACGTCACCGGCAACGGCAAGCCCGACGTCGTCGTGCTCCTCGTCGACAATCCGGTCGGTCCGAACCAGGGCCTCTACCGCATCGGCCGCGACCTCGACGCCACCGGTGCCGTGACCGGCGGGTGGGGGCCGTGGCAGCCGGTCCCGGACTGGTTCTCCTGGGAGAACCAGGGCGCTGGGATTGCCGTTGCCGACGTCACCGGCAACGGCAAGCCCGACGTCGTCGTGTTCGCCATCGACAATCCGCCGACGCAGAACCAGGGGCTCTACCGGATCGGCCACGATGTCGACCACGACGCCGCCACCCACGAGTGGGGAACCTGGCTCGGCGTACCCAACTGGTTCTCCTGGGAGAATCAGTACGCCGGCATCGCCGTCGCTGCCCTCGATGGGGCGTCTCAGTTGCTCGTTCTCATGGTCGACAACCCGCCCGGCCAGAACGGCGGTTACGTCACCGCGGTCCGGCTGACCAGCGACCCACGTCGGGACGGATCCTGGGAGTTGTTGAAGTTCGACTCCCAGGTGCTCGCCATCCATGCCGCGCTGCTGCGCACCGGGAAAGTGATGTTCTTCTCGGGCTCCGGCAACAACCAGGTGCGGGCGCACAGCCCGGACTTCGGCAACATGGCCAAGGGCATCTGGACCAGCGTGCTGTGGGACCCCGGGGCGCCCGCCGGCGCAAACTTCTTCCACCCGGAGACGCACCGCGCCGCCGACGGCACCCCGTTCGACTTCTTCTGCGGCGGCGACACCTTCCTCGCCGACGGCACGCTGCTCTCCGTCGGCGGCAACCTGTCCTATCCGGCCGCCGGCCACGGCAACCTCGGGCGCCGTGACGTCGCCGCCTTCGACCCGGTCACCCAACAGTGGTCCGCCCGCGCCAACATGGCACATGGTCGGTGGTACCCCAGCCTGCTTCCCCTGGGCGACGGCCGGGTCCTCGCCGTCAGCGGCCTGAACGACACCGACGGCACGCTCAACCCCACCATGGAGATCTACGACCCGGTGGCCGACGTCTGGCACCACGTGCCGGTACCTCAGGGGGGTCTGTTCTTCGGCCTGCCGCTCTATGCACACCTGTTCCTGCTGGCCAACGGGCTCGCGTTCTTCAGTGGCGGCCGGATGGACGACGCCAGCCCGCAGGGTCCGGTGCTGCTCGACCTCACCACCAACCCGATCACGATTACGGGGGTTCCCGGGCTCGAGGACCCGGCGACGCGCAACCAGTCGGCGAGCGTCCTGCTCCCGCCCGCGCAACGGCAGCGTGTGATGATCATTGGCGGCGGGCCGGAGGACGCGACCAACGCGACGGGCAGCACCGCGATCGTCGACCTGACTTCGGCCACGCCGCAGTTCCAGCCGGCGGCACCGATGAGCCTGCCCCGGATGCACCTCAACGCCGTACTGCTGCCCGATCACACCGTCTTCGTCAGCGGCGGCGCGCTCAAGCGGGAGACGGCGACCGTCGCCCGGCTCGAGTCGGAGATCTATGACCCGGCCACGGACACGTGGCGGGTGGCGGCGACCGCGAGCGTGGTGCGGATGTACCACTCGGTCGCGCTACTGCTCCCGGACGGCCGCGTGATCACAGCCAGCGGCAACCCGCCGCCGTACGGCAACCAGGTCCAATGGGGCGGCCAGGCGCCGAACGAGGAGTTGGCGCTGGAGGTCTACAGCCCGCCGTACCTGTTCGCCGGTCCTCGTCCGGTCATCGCCGGGGTGGCGCCGGAGTGGACGTACGGGCAGACCGTCGCGATCTCATCCCCCCAGGCCGGTGCGATCAAGTGGGTGAGCATCGTCCGCAACGGGGTCACCACGCACGCGTTCGACAACTGCCAGCGCCTGGTGGACCTCGACATCGCCGGCCAGGCGGGCGGCACGATCACGGCGAGGGTCCCAGCCCAATCCACGCTGGCGCCCCCTGGGTGGTACATGCTCTTCCTCGTCGACACCGCCGGGGTGCCGTCTGTGTCCAGCTGGGTCCACCTGCGCTGACAGACAGTGCCAGCCGCCGCCGCGGCGAGCGCCGCGGCGGCGGTCAGACGTTGAAGCCGAGCGCCCGCAGCTGATCGCGGCCGTCGTCAGTGATCTTGTCGGGACCCCACGGCGGCATCCACACCCAGTTGATCCGAAAGTCGTCGACGAAGGGGGCGAGCGCCGAGCGGGTCTGCTCCTCGATCACGTCGGTGAGCGGACAGGCCGCCGAGGTCAAGGTCATATCGACCACGGCCACCTGACCCTCC
>JADGOU010000253.1 GCA_017882835.1 Frankiaceae bacterium
GAGATCTGGCAGGTGTTCGCCGTCCTGCTCGCCGACGTGCGCTCGGTCGGGGTGCAGGGCGACGAGCGCACCTACGGCCACCCCGTCGTCATCCGGGCGGTGACTTCGGAGGACGCGATGACCGCCGACTGGGCGCGGCTGCCCTACGACGTGCTGGAGCGGATCGCGAACCGGGTCATCAACGAGGTTCCCGGCGTCAACCGGGTTGCCTACGACGTGACCAGTAAGCCCCCGGGCACCATCGAGTGGGAGTAGGGCCGGATGGCGGGTCGGGGCGGCGTCACTCGGGTGATACGGGCACTACCCGGACCCGATCAGCCAGCGTCGGGACATGGCGCGCTGGAGACCGGCCGAGACGTGGTGATGACCCGAGGTCCGGGTCAGTCGGCGCGGCGGGCCGGCACCAGCCGCCGGGCGGCCGGGCGGGCAGCCAGGATCTCCGCGATCTCCTGGTAGACCTTGCGGTTGAACGCCAGGCCGACGTGGCTGCCGGTGACCTCCACGCAGGTGGCATAGGGCACGACGCACGCCCGCCACCGGACGACACCGTCCCCGCGGCTGTAGATGGAGGTCAGCGGTACGCCGTGCGGCAACGGACCGGTGAAGTCGCGGGTGAACGGGCAGTCGCAGCTGTCGGTGAAGCAGCCGCTGCGGGCGGCGCGCTCGCTCCCGGCGCGCAGGGCGATGCGCACGCCGGCCACCGCCGCCTTGGTGGGCACGGAGATGTCGAACGGCGCCTCGAGCCCCGATCCCAGCGAGATGGCCGTCGACACCAGATCCGGGCGGCGGCGGGCCAGCGCCTTGACGAAGTGCCCGCCCCGGCTGTGGCCGATCAGGGACACTGGCCGGCCGGATGCCTGCGCCGCGGCTTTCAGCCGCCGCTCCAGTCGGGTCACCGACCGGTCCGAGCAGTCAACGTTCATCACGATGCCAGACCGGTGGGGCTCGTACCCGAGCCGTCGCAGCCACCCGCGCATCACTGCCAGCGAGGCGTCGCCGGCGAGGAAGCCGGGCACCAGCAGCACCGCCGAGCCATCGCCGCGGGGAACCCCCCGACACAGGTAGACCGGGTCGGCGAGCAGCCGGTAGAGCTCCGCATGCCAGCGCAGCTCGCCGGGATGGTTGCCCCACCACCGCGGCTGCCGCGGCCCGCTCGGTCCGGGCGTCGGGTCGAACGCAGAACGCTCGATCGCGTCCGGTAGGGGCACGTGCTCCTCGACCGCGTGCAGCAGCCCGGTGGGGTCGAGGAAGCCGGGGACGCCCAGGTGCAGACCCGGGTCGGCTGAGTCGTCGCCCGAGCCGGCCGGTGGCTCCGGGGTCACGTCGGACACAGTTGCGATGGTAAACCGCGCAGGTTGCGTCGTACCTCCCCGGCGGTGCCTTCCCGCCCTGGTCAGGACGTGTCGAGCACCCGGAAGGCCTCGGCCAGGCGACCCGCCGGCAACCCGGCGGCGCGGGCGTTGCGGCCGAGCCAGTCGTGCAGCAGCGCGTCCAGGTCGGCCACCCCTTCTATCTGGGAGGCGTGCGCCCGCAAGGCGGCGAGCTTGCGGTCGTAGGTGTCGGTGACGTCGACGTGGCGGTTCGCGTCGGTGACGGCCATTACCCAGACCTCGGGTACGGCGTAGGCCTCCAGACCCTCGGTCGCCAGCAGCTCGGGGTGGGCGAACGGGTTGCGGGCGTCCGGGTAGACCGCGCACAGGGCCGCCTCCCCCACGGCCATGTGATCGGGATGGCTGGCCCCGATCCGCAGCCAGTTGCGCTCGGGCGACTGGAGCACCACCCGCTGCGGGCGCACCCGCCGGATCACCCGGCTGATGTCGCGCCGCAACTCCATGGTCACCGCCATCCGACCGTCCGGGTAACCGAGGAAGGTGACGTCGCTGACCCCGACGGCGGCGGCAGCGGCGCGCTGCTCGGCCTGCCGGATGCCGCCGATGGCCACCCGCGGGACGTTCGCGTCGAAGCCACCGGCGTCCCCGTCGGTGGCGACGCAGTACGACACCGCTACCGCGGCCTGCGTCCAGGCGGCCACCGTCCCGGCGCAGCCGAAGTCGACGTCGTCGGGATGGGCGGTGACCACGAGTGCGCGCTCGACCTGATCATCCGTGAGCACCAGTGCTCCTTAACTCCTGGACAACTCGAGAACTCCTGGACAAATCCTGGACAACTCCTGGACAGTTGGGCCTACCGTGCCATGCCGCCCGTCAGTGACGGCCGCGGAGCCCGTCCGCAACTCGTGTCCACCCCGCCATTTACTCCGCGACACCCGCGAGTTACCGTTGGGTAACTTCTCTCGTCGACCTGCCCGCATCCCGCCCGCGCGCCACCGGCACGCGCGGCCGCCGGCAGCGGTACCGGCGGGAGCACCCCGAGGGCGAAGGGTTCCGAGCAATGACGCAGCAGAGCCAGCAGACGGTGAACTACGACCAGGCCCGTGAGGTCGCCGAGGCCGCCCGCGAGACCGAGTGGCGCAAGCCGAGCTTCGCCAAGGAGCTTTTCCTCGGTCGGTTCGACCTCAGCCTGATCTCCCCGCACCCGCGGTCGTCCGCGGACAGCGTGGCCAAGGGCGAGGCCTTCCTGACCCGCCTGAAGGCTTACCTCCAGGAGGAGGTCGACCCGTTCCAGATCGAGAAGGACGCCAAGATTCCCGAGGCGGTCATCAAGGGCCTGGGTGAGCTGGGGGCGTTCGGGATGAAGATTACTGAGGAGTATGGCGGCCTCGGGCTCTCGCAGGTCTACTACAACCACGCGCTCGAGCTCGCCGGCTCGTGGAGCCCAACCCTGGTCGCCCTGCTCTCGGCGCACCAGTCGATCGGCGTACCGCAGCCGCTCAAGCAGTTCGGCACGCTGGAGCAGAAGAAGAAGTACCTGCCCCGGGTCGCCAAGGACGCGGTGAGCGCCTTCCTGCTGACCGAGCCCGATGTCGGCTCGGACGCCGCCCGGGTGAACACCATGGCCGTGCCGACCGAGGACGGCTCGGCCTACATCCTCAACGGCACGAAGCTGTGGGCGACCAACGGCTTCATCGCCGAGCTGCTCGTGGTGATGGCCAAGGTGCCGAAGTCTGAGGGACACCGCGGCGGCATCACCGCGTTCATCGTCGAGGCCGACTCGCCGGGTGTGGTGGTCGAGCACCGCAACGCGTTCATGGGGCTGCGCGGCATCGAGAACAGCGTGACATCGTTCACTGACGTCCGGGTGCCCGCGGAGAACGTCCTGGCGGGAGAGGGCAAGGGTCTCAAGATCGCGCTGACCACGCTGACCACCGGTCGACTGTCGCTGCCGGCCGGCTGCGCGGCGGCGGCCAAGCTGTCGCTGAAGTACGCCCGGGAGTGGTCCAGCGACCGGGTGCAGTGGGGCATGCCGGTCGGCCGGCACGACGCGGTCGCCCAGAAGGTGGCCTTCATCGCCGGCACGACCTTCGCCCTCGAGGCCGTGGTCGAGCTGTCCAGCCAGATGGCCGACGAGGACCGCACCGACATCCGGATCGAAGGCGCGCTGGCGAAGCTGTACACCTCGGAGATGGCCTGGAAGGTCGTCGACGAGATGATCCAGATCCGCGGCGGCCGCGGGTACGAGACGGCGGCGTCGCTGGCGGCCCGCGGCGAGAAGCCGGTGCCGGCCGAGCAGATGCTGCGGGACATGCGGATCAACCGGATCTTCGAAGGCTCCTCGGAGATCATGAAGCTAATGATCGCCCGCGAGGCGGTTGACCAGCACCTGGCCATCGCCGGCGACATCATCGACAAGAACGTGCCGCTGGGCGAGAAGGCCAAGACCGCGCTCAAGGCGGGTCAGTTCTACGCCGCCTGGCTGCCGAAGCTGGCCGTCGGTGCCGGGCAGAGCCCCCGGTCGTACGCCGAGTTCGGTCGCCTCGCGCAGCACCTGCGTTTCGTCGAGCGCAGCAGCCGCAAGCTGGCCCGGTCCACCTTCTACGGGATGTCGCGCTGGCAGGGCAAGCTCGAGCAGAAGCAGCACTGGCTCGGTCGCATCGTCGACATCGGCTGTGAGCTGTTCGCGATGGCCGCGTCGGTGGTTCGGGCCGAGATGCTCGCCCAGGACGACCCGGCGAACGCCGACGCAGTCCGCGAGCTGGCCGGCATCTTCTGTGACCAGGCGCAGCGCCGCGTCGACCAGCTGTTCACCGACCTGTGGGCCAACGACGACAAGAAGAACTACGCGGCCGCGCAGAAGGTCCTCGCCGGGCGCTTCCAGTTCGCCGAGGCCGGCGTCGTCGACCCGGCCGGCGACGGGCCGACGCTGCCGCTGGCGCAGCAGCCGCCGCGTGCGGACGCCGAGGCGCTACCGGCCACCGGGGTCTAGCAGCTCGGACGGCGGTGGCTCGGCGCTTCGCTCGCTGAGCCACCGCCGTCGTCGGCGTCGGTGTCCCCAACGTCGGTGTCGCCGGCGTCGGTGTCGTCAGCGTCGGTGTCGTCAGCCGGTAAGGTCGGCAGCCGGTCCGCCGGTCCCTAGGATTGCCGTGATGACAACCCATCTGGACCGGGTGTCCGCCCCGGCGGGTGCGGCTGACGCGGCGGCGCTGCTGGCCGGGCTCAACCGGCAGCAGCGAGCCGCGGTCGTGCACGAGGGTGGTCCGCTGCTCATCGTGGCCGGTGCGGGCTCCGGCAAGACCCGGGTGCTCACCCACCGGATCGGGTA
>JADGOU010000254.1 GCA_017882835.1 Frankiaceae bacterium
CATGCCGACCTGATTCGGGTGCTGGCCACCGCCGCCGGCGTCGACACGGTGGTCCGCGCGGTCGAGCGGTCGCACCGGGCCGGCGGCGCGAAGCGGACCGGCTGGCCATTCATCCGGTGGGTAGGTCGGCTGCGTCCGGACCCGCTGCGCCGGCTGCACCTCGGTGGGCCACCGACGGAGGCGGTGCGCACCTCGCTGCCGCCGGCATCGCCAGCCCAGCGGGCGGAGGTGGCCAACGTCGTACGCAGCGTCGCCGACCGCTCCGCGGACGGGTTGCCGGCGGTGTGGTCCCGGCGGGTCCGCCAGGTCGCGGCCGGGGCGGACGCCGAGCTGCCGGACCGGCTCGACCGGGCGGTCGCCGGCACCGAGGTTCGCCCGGGGCCGACGCCGCGCTGGTGGGGCGCGGTGGGTGCGCTGCAGACGGTACTCGCGCTGACCATCGTCCTCGGCGCGCTGTGGCTGCTGGCCCTGTTCGCGCTGGACTACCTGCGGTTGCCGCAGCTCCCGCTCCCCCACCTCGGCCGGGTACCACTGCCGACAGTGCTCCTGGTCGGCGGGGCGGTGGCCGGCCTGCTCCTGGCGCTGTTGGCTCGGATCGCGAACGGCGCCGGCGCCCGCCGCCGGGCCGCCCGCGCCCGCCGCAACCTGACCGAGCGGGTCGCCGCGGTCGCTGACGACGCCGTGGTGGCTCCGCTGGAGGCCGAACTGTCGGCCCGGACCGAGCTCTGCGCTGCGCTCGCGGTTGCCGGCGCCGACCCGCCCCGGTGAGTCCCCGCCGTTCGCGCCCGCCTACCGGTCGGCCAGCCAACGGCGATAGCGACGACGGCTGGCCCCCCGCCATACCGAGCTGAACTCCGTCAGCGACGTGTGCGCGGCACACCACTCCCGCCCGGCCAGCAGGCCGTAGGTGTAGGCGTTCTCGTTGGCCGCGTTGGCGTGCACCGCGAGCGTGCGCAGCAACTCGCGGGCGATCACCGAGTCCTGGTGCTCCCCGAGCGCATCCTGGACGGCGGCGACCCGAGTGGCCAGCTCGGCGGCGGCCGATCCGTACGCCGGGATACAGGCCTCGGCGGCGTACCGGGTCCGCTTGGCCGCCTTGCGCGCGCGGTGGTAAAGCTCGTCGTGCTGGGGGTCGGCGGCCACCGCCGCCTGCACCCGGCGGGCCAGCGAGCGCCAGGACCGGCGCACCAGCGCTCGCAGCACCGCATCCGCCGGCTCGGCCGCCGCGGCCGTCGTGGGCACCTGGGCCGCGAAGCCCACCAGGCTGTCCACCAGGGCGCGGTAGCGCTCGCCGCGCAGCGCGGTCAGGGCGGCCTCCCGGGCGCGCAGCAGACCGCCGTACAACTCGGCGTCGAACCGGGCGGACACCGGCCCCAACGCCTGCTCGACCGGCAGCACGGCCAGCTCGCCGCGCAGGCGGTCCAGCATCACCTCGCGGTCGCGGGGCTCGCCGAGGACATCCGCCAACCATGTGAGCTCACCTTCGAGCGGCTCCAGGACGGCAGCGTCCAGCAGCGAACCGAAGGTGCGCAGGGTGCTGCGCAGTCGGCGGACGGACACCCGCATCTTGTGCACGGAGTCCGGCTCGTCCCGGCGTACCAGCGGGTCGTAGGCCATGATCGCGCGGACGTGGGCGCGGACATCGGCCTCGACCAGGTCGCGGGCCGGGCCGGCATGGTCCACCCGGTCCAGCGGCCGGGGCACCTCCGGCGGCTGCTGCGCCTGGGCGCCGAGCGCGCGGACCAGCTTGGGCACCAGCGCGCGTGGCTCAGCGCCAGCGGCGGCCAGCACCTTGGCCACCTCGCGGGCCAGCCTCCGGTCGGTGCCGGCACCCAGCTCGAGCTCCAGCTCGCGAAAGCTCGTGCCCTGCACGACCGTGCCGTACGTCGTCTCCGCCCGGACCTCGTCGTCCATCAGCTCGGCCACCGGATCACCGGCGTCGTTGCGCAGCACCCGCACGGCGCGGGTCGTGCGCACCTCACCCACCGAGCGCAGCAGCTCGCCCCGCAGGTGCACCGCGACCAGGTCGGTCAGCGACTCCGGCACGACCAGGTCCTGACCCGTCTCGGCCGCGCCGAGCGGGGCGCCGATCTCGAACCGAACGTCGGCGTCCTTGGGGTCGGGCAGCTTGAGGTGCCACCCGGCATCGTCGCCGCCGGTCCGCCGGCGCAGGGTGATGCCGTCGCGAGCCAGCCGCAGGTCCGCCGTGTCGTAGTAGCTGGCGGTCAGCTCCACCGTGCGCGGCTCGTCGACCGCCGCGATGCCAGGGACCGCGGCGGCCAGCGGCGGCACGGTGAAGCTGCGCTCCACGGCGTACTTTGTCTCGATCTCGCGCGGCGCAGCCACCTCGGCCATCCCTTCAGATCTCCAGCTCGGTCAGCACGACCGGTACGGCGGACACCTGGCCGGCCAGCTCGCGAGCCGGGAAGCCCAGCCGGCCGAACCGGGCCGCCAGCCGCTCCCCAGTCCGACCAGGCGCATGATCACGTCCGCCCAGCTCTCCCCACCGGGGGGCGGTGGTAGAACTTGCCCCAGTGTGCCCGGGCCTCCGCCTGCTCCGGGTTCGCGAGTCCGGCCAGTTCTGTTCCGGCATGATCAGCTCCGTACCCACGAGCCTTCGCCCTACACGGCGGCGGGGTCGCGGTCGCGACGCAAGACAGCGACCCCAAGCCGGTCGACACGCCCCAAGCCGCCAGACAGCGACCCCGGGTCGCAAGACAACATCGGGCCGGTAGACCTAGCCTGGCACCTAGCGTGGCGGTGCCAACCGACCGGAGGGAAGTGCGTATGGCGCTCGGCAAGCGACTGTCTCTGATCTTCAAGGCGAAGGCGAGCAAGGCGCTTGACCGCGCCGAGGACCCGCGGGAGACGCTCGACTACTCCTATGAGAAGCAGCTGGAGCTGCTGCAGCAAACCCGACGGGGAGTGGCCGACGTGGCCACCTCCCGCAAGCGGCTGGAACTGCAGATGAACCAGCTGAAGTCCAACTCCGACAAGCTGGAACAGCAAGGCCGCGCGGCCCTCGCCGCCGATCGTGAGGACCTGGCCCGCGAGGCACTGTCCCGCCGCAGCGGGCTGCAGACTCAGCAGGCCGACCTGCAGACGCAGTATCAACAGCTACAGTCCCAGGAGCAGCAGCTGACCGTTGCGGTCCAGCGGTTGCAGGCCAAGATCGAGTCCTTCCGCACCCAGAAGGAGACGATCAAGGCGACGTACACCGCGGCGCAGGCCCAGACGAAGATTGGCGAGGCGTTCTCCGGCATCTCCGAGGAGATGAGCGACGTCGGCCTGGCCATGCAGCGGGCGCAGGACAAGACCGCGCAGATGCAGGCTCGCGCCGGCGCGATCGACGACCTGCTCGCCAGCGGAGCGTTGAGCGACGCCTCGTTGCCGGCCGGTCCCGGCGACGACATTCAGCGCCAGCTGGAGGCAATGTCCTCCGGGTCCGACGTCGACAGCGAGCTGGCCCGGCTCAAGGGTCAGCTCGCCCCGGCACCGGAGACCCGTGCCATCGAAGGTCCGGCGGGCCAGCAGGGAGCCAAGTCATGATCGTACGCATCATGCTCGAAGGGCAGTACGACGTGCCCGACACCCAGCTCGACACCCTCAACGAGCTCGACCGCGAGCTCGAGCACGCCGTGCACACCGGCGATGAGACCGAGTTCCGCACCGCGCTGCACCAGCTCCTGGGCCGCGTCCGGGAGGCGGGAACGCCGCTGGCCGACGACTCGTTGCAACCGTCAGAGATCGTGCTGCCGGCGGCGGACGCCAGCATTGACGACGTCCGTGAGCTGCTCGGCGAGGAAGGGCTCGTCCCCGGCTGACCGAGCGGTCAACAGGCGGTCTTCCAGCCATAGTGACGAAGGAGAACAACGAGGTGATCTACCGGTGAGTCGGCGAGGTCGGTTCGCCCCCGACGCCGGGCTGACCACCCGCATGGTCGTGGTCGTGTTCCTGCTTGGGTTGCTCTACGTCGCGGCCATCGCCGTGTTGGTCGCCTATGGCATCTCGGCGATCGTGGTCCTGGTCGTGGTCGGCGGCTTCTTCGCCTTCCAGTACTTCGCGAGCGACCGGCTCGCCCTGTTTGCCATGCACGGGCAGCTGGTGGACCCGGCGGAGGCACCCGAGCTGCACGGCGTCATCGACCGGATCTGCGCGTTGTCCGACACGCCCAAGCCCAAGGTCGCCATCGCCAACTCCGACGTCCCCAACGCCTTCGCCACCGGACGCAGCCCCAGTCGGGCGGTGGTTTGCGCCACCACCGGGCTGCTGCGTCGGTTGGACCCAGAAGAGCTCGAGGGCGTGCTCGCCCATGAGCTGTCCCACGTGGCCCACCGCGATGTCGCGGTGATGACGGTGGCCGGCTTCCTCGGCGTACTCGCCGGGTTGATCACGCGTTTCACCTTGCAGGCGTCGATGTTCGGCGGGTTCGGCGGTGGTCGGGACCGCCGCGACGACCGGGACAACAGCACCGCCATCATCATGCTGGTCGTGCTGGTTTCCGCCGTGGTGTACGCCGTCAGCTTCCTGCTCATCCGGGCGCTCTCGCGCTACCGGGAGCTGGCGGCGGACCGCGGCGCTGCTCAGCTGACCGGTCGGCCGTCGGCGTTGGCCTCCGCCCTGGTCAAGGTCACCGGCGACATGTCGCG
>JADGOU010000255.1 GCA_017882835.1 Frankiaceae bacterium
CGAGCTACGTCGGCGACTTGCGCGGAGAGCTCCAGCTGAGCCAGCGTCCGGGCCAACGCGGCGCGTACTCGCTGCTCAGCTCGACCAGCAGTCGGTGTTATGCCGCAGGTGGGGCGCGGGTGGGCTGGCAGTGAAATGGATAGCCAGCCTCAGCAATAAGGTCGGCCAGTCGCGACTCGGCCTCGGACCGCGGGAGCTCGCTCGATCCGGTGGTGTCTACTCGACCGAGCGCGAGCAGGACCAACAGAGGCTTGTGCGGCGAGCGGTGACCGTTGCGCTGGTGCAGCCGGAGCGAAGCTAGTCGGGCAAGCGCCGCCTCCCGCGCAGCACTAGCTAGGACCGGCCACTCCGCCAGTGTGCCGCGCCGACCGGGAAAACGCCGCAAACTCGCCCGGTGACCAGCATCAACTCAGGTTGGCCGGCGGCCAATCAACCCGCGGCCGCGCAGCGTCATCACGGCTTGCCCGTTCGGGTCGAGCAGCTCTCCGAACAGGAAGATGGTGCCCCGGTCCGGCCGACGTTCCGACGGCCGGGTCTCGGGCACCGTCAGCCGCGCGCGCAGCTCCACGTCCGGGAAGACCGGGCGCAGCCAGCGCAGCTCCTCGATCCCGGCCGAACCCCGGCTGGCCGAGTGGTTGAGCAAGTTGCCCGCGTACAGCCGCATCCACACTGCCGCGGTCAGCCAGCCGCTCGCCGCGAGGGCGCCGAACGGGCCGGCCGCCGCGGCCGCGTCGTCCAGGTGGAACGGCTGCGGATCGTAGCGCTCGGCGAAGGCGAGCATCTCCGCCCGCCCGATCGTGTAGCTGCCGAGCTCGATCACCTCGCCGGCGGTGAAGTCCTCCCAGTAGCGGGTCACGTCCCGGCCACCGTCATCGAGCCGAGCAGCAGGGTGGTCCCGACCAAAGCGCCGCCGACCGGAAGAACCGCCGATCCTGGCCGAGCACCGCCATGGTGCGCAGCATTTCCAAGATCGCCGAGGACAGGGTCGCCTCGTCGAGAAAGTGGTGGCCGGTGGCCGGCACGGATTTCCGGCGCCCGAAGAAGTGCATCGAGCACGTAGTCGAGACCGGTCAGGTCACAGACCCGGCGAAGTAGCCAACACGAGCTCACTTGTACCTCCCTGAGATCAGACAAGCACGCTGCCCTGGTGCCCTGGCCTACCCAATCGAACCAGCCGCTGCGTGGAAGGAGTGACGGGAGGCTCCCACCAGGTGGGGCGCTGGTTGTCGCACCGGTTCGGACAGATACAGCTGATGCTGGGGCCGGCTTTCATGAAGACCGGTAGAGCAAGATCTTGACGAAACCCAAATAGTCCTTGGTCGCAAGAAGGTGAGCCTAGCCTCCCGTTCCGGCCGCAACCAGCGGTGCCGGCGACGGTGAGCGGTGCCGGTCACCCGACAACCGTCCCAAAAAGGTGACCGATCCCGTAGGTGAGCCCCAGTCCGGCGGCGCCCCCAACGGCCACCCGGACCACCGCGCGGCGCGGATCGCTGCCGCCGATGCGGGCGCTGACCCCGCCGGCGATCGCCAACGCCACCAGGACCACGACGAACGTGACTGGTACCCGCCACCCGTTGGGCGGCAGCAAGATGGCCAGCAGCGGCAGCAGGGCGCCGAGGACGAACGCCAGCGCCGAGGCGGCCGATGCGTGGACCGGATTGGCCAGATCCTCCGGATCCAGGTGCAGCTCCGCATCCGAATGCGCGGCCAAAGCATCGTGCGCGGTCAGCTCGACGGCCACCTGGCGCGCGGTGCCCGCCGACAGGCCCTTGGCCGCATAGATCGCGGTCAGTTCGGCCAGCTCCCGGTCCGGGGTGGTGGCCAGTTCCCGGCGCTCCTGCGCCAGCTGAGCGGTCTCACTGTCGCGCTGGCTGCTGACCGACACGTACTCGCCAAGCGCCATCGACACCGCACCGGCGACCAGGCCGGCGAGTCCGGCGGTGAAGATGGGGCCGCGGGCGGTGGTGGCCCCGGCGACGCCGATCACCAGACCGGCGACCGAGACGATCCCGTCGTTGGCGCCAAGCACGCCGGCGCGCAACCAGTTCAGCCGGCCGGCCAGGCCGGCCGCATGCGGCTCGCTCGGATGGGGTGCCGCGCGACGGTTCCTGACCGTCGCTGGCGCAGCGGACGGCACTGGCGAACCGTCGCTCATGCCTCAAGTGAACCAGAGGGAATGGACCGCCTGCAGGGGAGCACAGGCTGACCTCAGCCTCAGCGTCGCGGAGCCGACGCGAGCTGATCGAGTCGCGGTCGCCGTGGCGGGTCAGCGAGCGTCGGGAACACCCAGCATCCCGTTGTCCTCGTGGTCTATAGACGGTGCGCCCCCGTTCCCGCGCCAGCGGCGGAAACCCGATGCCGCACCGCGGCCCGCACCGAGGCTTCAGAGCAGGTGCGGGAGGCTACGGGCGGCGACGTAGCCGGCGAGGACGACGAGCAGGTAGGCGAACGCCCGGGCGAGGGTCTGCGGTCTGGCCCGGCCGGCGAGACGACCGCCGCCGCCGGCGCCGGCGATGGCCGCCACGGTGAACGGCAGCACCACCGCCCAGTCGACCTCGACGCTGCCCAGCCGCGCGGCTAGGGCGGTCGCAGCGTTGACGGCGACGACCAGCAGCGAGGTACCGACCGCGACGCCCATCTCGAAGCCGAGGACGAGCACGAGGGCGGGCACGACCACGAATCCGCCGCCGACACCGAAGAACCCGGTGAGCAGCCCCACGGCGCTCGCCGTGAGCCCGACCCGGCCGACCCGGCCGGCCTGGAGTCGGGGGCCGGTTACCATCGTGTTGCCCGGCCGGGCGCGCCGCGTCTCCGTTCCCTGCCCGTCCCCGTCGTCCTCGCTGTGCCCGGGCGCGTCTGCACTGTCTCGGCCGAACCGGCGGAGCATCGCGGCGGCCGCGAGCAGCATCAAGACGGCGAAGCCGAACAGCAGCAGCTGCGGGTCGGCCGCCGCGGACAACCTGCTGCCGGCGTAGGAGCCGAGGATCCCGAGGACACCGAAGGTGAACCCCTGCTTCCACTGCACAGTGCCGGCGCGGGCGTGGGTAAGGGTTCCGCTGAGGGCGGTGACCCCCACGATGATGAGACTGGCCGTTGCCGCGGCGTGCGGCGGCTCGCCGAGGAGGTAGACCAACGCGGGCACGGTGAGGATCGACCCACCGCCGCCGAGGGCGCCGAGGGCGAGTCCGATCAGCAGGCCCAGCCCGACCGCGAGGACAAGGGTCATTGGCCAGGACCGCTCAGATCACGGTTCCGGGTCGGCCGCCGCGGCCAACCAACGGCAGCCCGGCAGCCTGCCAGGCCCGCATGCCGCCGGTGAGATTGACCGCCTCCCGACCCGACTGGCTCAGCCACTTCGCCGCCGTCCGGGAGCGGTTGCCCGACCGGCAGACCACGACGATCCGCCGGTCCGTGGGCAGACTCGGCAGTGCCTGGAGAAGCCGACCGAGCGAAACGTGCCGAGCCTGCGGCGCATGCCCGGCCTGCCACTCGCCGTCCTCCCGGACATCGAGGAGCAGGGCGCCCTCGCTGATCCAAGCCCGCGCCTCCGGTGCGCTGACCGGCGGGACGCCGGCGCCCAACGGGTGGCGGAACCGGTCTGCCAGGCTCATCGCGACACCTCCGCGAAGTCCCCGGTCGCCAGGGTGACTCCGGCCGCGCCGGCATTGGCGAACTCGTCATCGATCATCACGACTCGGCGGCCGGCGCGCTCCAGCAGGCTCGCCGCGATCGCCGACCGGTAGCCGGTGGCGCAGTACACCCAGATCTCCTTATCCGGCGGGACCTCGGCGAGGCGGGCGGGCAGCTCGTGCAGCGGCAGGTGGCGGGCGCCGGCGACGTGCGAGTCTCGCCACTCCTCGTTCCGGCGCACGTCGAGCACCTCCCGCTCGCCGACGGCTGGCGGCGCGGCCAGCGCGGCGAAGTCGGCGGTGTTGAACGACCGCAGCGCGGCGCCGCCGGCCCAGCTCGAGGGCGACCCGGTCGCCGCGGCCGCCGGCCGGTCGATCCCGATTCGCACCATCTCCCGCTGCGCCTGCGCGACCTGCTCGCGGGTCTCCCCGAGCAGCGTCACCGGGGTTCCCCACGGCATCACCCAGCCCAGGTAGGTTGCGAGGTTGCCGTCCAGGCCGACACTGACCGTGCCGGCGGCATGGCCGTGGGCGAACGCGCGACCCGGGCGCAGATCCACCAGCCACTCCCCGGCCGCGAGCCGGCGGCGCAGCTGCTCGACGTCGGCCACCACCGGCGGCGAGAGGTCGACCGGAGCGGGGCCGGCTCGGTTCACCGGCGCCATCTGGGCGTAGTACGTCGGGTAGGCCCCCAACCCGGCGAGCAGCTGCCCGACGTAGGCGTCTTCGTCCAGGGTGAGCACCGGGTTGGACCGGGTCTCCTGCGCCAGCGTCGAGGAGTCCGCCTCCGACTGGCTGGCCGAGCAGAAGCTGCCGAAGCCGTGGGTGGGATAGACCGGGGTGTCCGCCGGCAGCTCGGCGGCCAGCCGACGCGCGGACCGATACTGCGCGCGCACCAGCGCCGGGGTGGCATCCGGACCGAGCAGGTCCGGGCGGCCGGTCGAGCCGTAGAGCAGCGACCCGCCGGTGAACACGCCGACCGGTCGGCCCTCGGCTTCCACCAGGTACGACAGGTG
>JADGOU010000256.1 GCA_017882835.1 Frankiaceae bacterium
GGTGTTCGCCGCCAACCACCGGTGGGCGATGGCGCGCGGCGAGGAGAGCCTGCGCCTGGAACTCCGGCGCCGGCGCGCCACGACGGCAGCTGAGCGGGGTCGGGTGCCGCCGCCTCGCCCGCCGACGTTCCGGCGCAGCGCAGCCTTACTCGCCCGTGGCACATGTGGCAGCTGAGCCAGCACTACGGCGCCGCTGTGGGAGCCCGACACTGGCAAGTGTCAGGGCCAGCAAGTGTCAGGCCAGCGAGTGTCAGGGCCAGCGAGCCCCGTGCCGCCCGGGACAGGGGGACACCCGCCCAGCCTGGACCGCCCACCAGCGGCGCGGCCTTGGCGAGCACCCTGACCTGGGGACCTGGGTAAGTCCGGTCAGCTGAACTGAATACCCCCGGATGCCCCTTATCCAGCACCCGGGGGAGGCTCGCTGAGGCTGAGCGGAATCGGAAGGGAACGTCCTTTATCTTCAAGGCGGCGGAGGTTGGGGGGTTGGGGGAGCGGCGTCTCGACCCCTGCCTTCTGGAGGCGGGGCGCCTGAGGGCGTCGCTCGCGTTCGACCTCGCGGCGGGCCGCGGGGTAACCATCGGCACGCTCGCCAATGCGCTGTGAGTTACCCGCACGCGGGGTACGTCTTCCGAGAGGTTGTTGATCGAGTACCTGCGCCAAGTCCCCCTCAACCTGCAGGACGGCTACGCCGCCCTGATCCGGCTTCCGCAGTACCGGGGGAGGACGAGGTGGTCGTGGACCCTTGTCGAGCCTTTGGCCACCCGATCTTTGCCAAGGGCGGTGTTCGGGTCGACAACGTGTTGGGTTCGATCCGGGCAGGGGAGTCCTTCGAGGACGTCGTTGACGACTACGGCGTACCGGTGAGTGAGTTGCGAGACGCCTACGCCCTCAGTGCCGCCTAGGCTAGAGGCCAAGGAGGTGGCCTCCCTCACGTCTTCGTCGATCGCAGCGCGCGCTGCGGCCGGGTATCCCGGTCACCCTGGCTCTGCTCGCGGTCTCTGGGGGAGGCACGGCCTACCAGCTAGCCGCCAACGCGGCCTTTGTGCAGGCGGTGCCCACCACCGTCTGCGGCCAGGTCTTCGGGCTGGCCCAGGCCGGGATCATCACCGTGCAGGGGGCGGCGATCGTGCTGGCCGGGGCCGCGGGCCAGTACGTCGCTCCTGCTTTCGTCGTTGCCGGCGCCGGCGGGTTGGGGCGCAGTGGCTGCTGTACTGCTCGCCGGGTCCCTCAGTCGCGCGGGCCAGAATCGGTTGGACGGGTCGGCGGCTCAGGCCCACTGGACGCTGCGCATGGCGGTGCTCCCTTCGGCTCGCGGACGGCCCGGACGGGTCGGCGGCTCAGGCCCACTGGACGCTGCGCATGGCGGTGCTCCCTTCGGTGCGTTGCCGATAGCAATAACTATCCGTAACGATCACAGCACGGAAGGTGAAACACGGGCACAATGGCGAGTTGAACGTCAGTCATGGGGCGCCGACAGCTGGGGGGTCATGGTGGTGGTGACGGGTACCCCGGCCCGTTGGCACCGAGCCCGTGCCGCGCTGACCGGCTCCGTCCGCGGCTGGCCGGTGTGGGCCGCGCCTGTTCCCCTGCTCGCGTACCTGCTAGCGGTGATCGCGCTGGCGGTGGCAGTCGGCGTACACGAGGTGGCGACCACCCCGCTGCGGGGTGCGCAGCTGGCGGCCTTCGGGCTGCTGGTTGGCTGCGGCGTCGTCGCGCTGGAGGCCTCCCGGCACACCGGGGAACCGGCCGGGGTGTCCCGGGACCTGCTGTCCGCGTGGACGTTGCCGATCGCCCTGCTGCTGCCGCCGGTGTACGCGCTGCTCGCGCCCGCGCTGTTGACCGCGGTGAAGCAGCTGCGGGTGGGGCGCAGCCCGCTGCACCGGCGGGTGTTCAGCGCCGCGGTGATCGGCCTGGAGGGCTACGGGCGGGCGACGGTCTTCCAGCTGCTGGCCGGCGGCACGCTCGCCCAGGTCGGCCGCCGTGGCGAGGGCCGCATGGCGCTGACCCTGCTGGCCGCGGTCGTTGTCGGGTTCGGCTGCGTGCAGCTCAACGCGGTGTTGATCGCCGTGGCGGTCCGGCTGAGCACGCCGGAGATCGGTTGGCGGCAGCTGCTCGGTCAGCGCGCGGATGTCCTGCTCGACCTGCTGGAGCTGACCGTCGGGACGGTGATCGCGGCGGCCTGGATCGCCTCACCCGCCACCGCCGTCCTGGCCCTGCCGGCCATGATCTACCTGCACCGGACCCTGACCCACAACCAACTGCGCGCGGCCGCGCGCACCGATGCCAAGACCGGTCTGCTCAACGCCGCGACTTGGCAGGAGGAGGCCACCCGAGAGGTCAGCCGGGCCACCCGGACGCACGCCCCGCTGACCGTCCTGATCGCCGACCTGGACCGCTTCAAGGAGGTCAACGACCGCCACGGCCACCTGGTCGGCGACCAGGTGCTGGCCGCGGCCGCCGCCGCGTTGCAGTCGGGCTCGCGCAGCTACGACGTGCTGGGCCGGTTCGGGGGAGAGGAGTTCACCATCGCCCTACCCGGCACCGACCTGGACGAGGCGGCCCGGATCACCGCCCGGCTGCGCCAGCTGGTCGCCGAGGCCGTCGTGCCGGTGGGCAGGGACAGCGTGCAGGTGACCGTCTCCATCGGCGCGGCCGTGCTCGGCCGGCACGGCCAGGACCTCACCGATCTCCTGGTCGCCGCCGACCTGGCGCTCTACCGGGCCAAGGCCGCCGGCCGTAACCAGGTCAGCTTCGCGCCCACCCGGTAGGCGGGACCACGGGTCACCCTGGGGCCAGATCAACTTGACACAGCCGCGGTCAGGTCTTCTCAGATCCTTGGTAGTGAGACGCCGCCGGGTGAGACAGCCGAAGCGGTCACCGATCTACCTGGTGGCGTCTCCCAAGTGGGTCCGAAGCTCGGCGTGGCAAGGGGGGTGATTGTCCCGACTTCTGCGACGCTGCCGGGTGTCGACGGTCGGGTACGCGCGGGTCAGCACTGATCACCAGTCGTTGGCGGCACAGCGGGACGCGCTGACCGTCGCCGGCTGCGAGCGGATCTTCAGTGACCAGTTGTCCTGGGGTGCGGGAGGACCGGCCGGGGCTGGCGGCGCTGTCGAACTACGTGCGCGCGGGGGACACCGCGGTCGTCGTCGCGCTGGATCGGTTGGGCCGGTCGCTGTCCGGGGTGATCCGCACGGTCGAGACGCTGACCGCGGCCGGGGTGCTGCTGCGCTCGCTGCGGGAGGGGATCGACTACTCGACCCCGACCGCGAGCTGATGCACGAGCGAGCCGTCGCGGCGCGCGAAGCCGCCCGACTGCGCGGCCGGCACACCGGTCGGCCGCCCCGGTTGACCGGGGCGCAGGCCCGGCAGGTCCGGTCGCTGCGCGCCGGTGGTGAGTCGATCAGCGAGCTGGTGCGCACCTTCGGGGTGTCCGGAGCCACGGTGTACCGCGCTCTGCAGCAGGCCGACTGGGCAAAGCCGTCCGGGACCGTTGTCCGCTCGGCTGCTGCGGGATGACGGCGCACGCTTTTCGTCGACGAGACCAAGATCGGCGGGCTGCTGATCGCCACGGGCGTGCTCACCCCCCGGGACTGGCCCCGGCGCGGTACACCGCCGCGGCCACCTGGCACTGCTCGGCGCTCGGTGTGTTACGGGGGGAGGGGTAGTGACGTCGCGGTGGGCGCAACATCCCGACGCCGTGAGGGCGCTGATGACCGTCCACTTCTCGAAGCCGGCTCGCTACTGAGCTGTAGCAGTCGTTTCTGGGCGGCGTGGCAAGGTTCCGTTACATGGGGGAGTTAGGTACTGCCGCGGCCAAGGCGGGGCCGGCGGCCGCGCGCGCGCTTATCTCGGCGGCGTGGCGACGGTGGCGTCCGGACACGTCACACGCGGCACTCGATCTACACGCCGACAATCTTGCCGACCGGGTCCGCCGCGCCGAAACCCCACGCCTCGAGCAGCTCGGGGTCACCCGCGGACAGGGAGTTGACGTCTACTACGAGGCGCTCGCCCGAGTGCGCGGCGCTGGCGGCGAAGACCTGGGCACCCTGCAGGAGGTATGGGCCTACTACAGCGCACTGAGGCCCGGGCGTCTTGTCGTGCTCGGCGAACCGGGCTCAGGAAAGACCGTCCTTGCCCTGCACCTCCTGCTCGATCTTCTCGACCACCGCCGCGACCATCCAACGGCGCCTCAACCCGTCCCCGTCCGCGTGAACGCGGCTAGCTGGAACGTCGAGATGCACTTCAACGCGTGGCTCGCCGAATCACTCGCGGCCGATTACGGCCTACTGCCCCCAGTGGCTCGCAAGCTCGTCGAAGACGGGCGGGTACTGCCAGTCCTGGACGGGCTCGACGAGATGGACCCGCTCGGCGCTCCCCCGAAACGCGCGCGAGCCGCCGTAGAGCAGCTCAACCAGCCGCCGTGGCGGGGTAGCCCCGTCATCCTCACCTGCCGGGCAGCTGTCTATGACAGCGTGCGTGCGCTACGACCGGGCGGCGCGGACGCCGGCCTGCACATCGCCACCGCCGTCACCGTGAGCAAGCTCAGCCCGCCAGCCCGCCCGAGATCTGCCGCGCACTGGCCACCTACCTGGAAGCCGACGGCCTCGATCCAAACGACTGGGCGCCCCTCACCCGGTC
>JADGOU010000257.1 GCA_017882835.1 Frankiaceae bacterium
ACACCGAACTCGGCTCCCTACGCCGTCGCCTCGGCCAACAACTCGGCCACGACGTGCTCGCCGGGCTCGACCGCGCGACCATCGACGCGTCCGCCGCAACCGGGCGGCTAGCCGAAGTCGAACAAGCGCTGTTCGAGACCGGCGAGGAACTCGCCCGGCGCACCGAAGAGCTCGACGCCGCCCGCCAGATCAACCGTGAGCTCATCGGCAGGCTCAACCGGGAACGCCACTGACCAAGGGGACAAACACTCTCCCGGGCCACGCCAGCCCGTGGCGCACACCTGCGCGCCGCACGAAACCGAAGGTCAGGACCCGTGACGCACAAGTTGATCCCCAGAAAAGGCCACGAACAAGTTCAGACCACCGCGATCTACCTGAACTCTCAGAAATTGCATCAGACGGGCTTGTGAAGTGAGGGCTCTGCGGTAGTTGGGGGCTTGAGCCGGGTGTGTTTCGTGCAGGAGCTTGGGTATTGGGCGTGTTGGTTGGCTCGCTTGACTCCGTCTGATGCATGATATGCCCATCATCTGATGGTAGGAGTCGTGTTGCAGCGGGTTGGTTTAGCGGGTGCGGCGGGCGCTGAGCTCACCGGTGGGGTACGACAGCTTCGGCCGGAGGACGCGATGGTGGAGGCGATGATGCGGGGATGGCGGGCGCAGCAGGCCGCGCGTGGGTTGCGGGCGGAGACGATCGGGTGTCGCGAACGGCTGGTGCGCCGGTTCCAGGGGTTCACCAACGAGTTCCCGTGGCAGTGGGGGCCTAAGGAGGTGGATGAGTGGACGTTGACGTTGACCTCTGAGCGGCATCTGGCACCGTCGACGATCCGCGGCTACCAGACGGATCTTCGGTTGTTCAGTGAGTACCTGACCGATGGGCGTTACGGCTGGGCGGCGGCGTGCCAGGAGGCGTTCGGCACGTTCCCGGTGCCGATCTGTCACGAGTGGAACACGATCGCGCACCTGAGTGAGTACGAGGGCAGCCCGGAGGCCCGGCCACTTTCCAGGGGGGAGCTGCAGCGGTTCCTGGACTACGCCGACGACCAGGTTGAGCGCGCGTCCCGAACCAAACGTAAGGGTGCGTTGGCGGCCTACCGCGACGCGACGTTGTTCAAGGTGGTCTACGGCTGGGGTCTGCGGCGCACCGAGACCGCGAAGCTGGACCTGTTGGACTGGGGGCGTAATCCGGCGGCGCCGGAGTTCGGCCGGTACGGCATGCTGCATGTCCGCTACGGCAAGGCGATGCGGGGTCAGCCGCCCCGGCGTCGTAATGTCGCCTCGGTGATGGGCTGGGCGGTGGAGGCGGTCGCCGACTACGTCCAGGACATCCGTCCCCGTTTCGGGATGGTCGACCATCCGGCGTTGTGGGTGACCGAGCGTGGCGGGCGGATCAAACCGGCGGAGATCAACGCCCGCTTCGTCTGCTACCGGGATGCGTTGCAGTTGCCGAAAGCCCTTACCCCGCACAGTCTTCGGCATTCCTATGTCACGCACTTGACCGAGGACGGCGCCGACCGCAGGTTCATTCAGGAGCAGGTCGGCCATCGTTGCGACACCTCGACGGCGATCTACACCCACGTCAGCGGCGACTTCATGAACACTGCTCTGCGCAAGGCACTGGGCCCGGCCCTTGAGCCGGCGACCACCGGCCAGTAAGGAGTTTCGATGGCACGCAAGCTCGACTACCGCTGGCACCTGCGGCAGGTCATGGCCCAGCATGGCCTGTTCGCGACCACCGACCTGATCCAACCGTTGGCGCAGCGCGGGATCCGGCTGTCCTCCAGTCAGGTTTACCGCCTCGTCGTCGAACGACCCGAACGGTTGAGCCTGAAGACGCTGATGGCGTTGCTCGATATCTTGGGCTGTTCGATGACCGAGCTGATCGAACCGGTCGCGGCCAGCGGTCGGCCGCGGGCCGCGAAAGCGGTTGGCGGCACCAACGCGGGGGTTGGGATCCTGCGGCCCAAACGGGCCCGCATCACCGGGGCCGGCACGTAGCCGGTGGCGGCACCGACCCCTGAGGTGCTCGCCGATCCGCTGCCTGTGGTCATCGATCTGGTCGCCGGCAGCGAGTCGTCGCTGAGCAGGGAGAGCATCGAAGCTGTCGTGGTTGCCGTCGCTGGCGGCCGCGCCAAACGCCGCCGCCTCGCGCAGGCACTGCAGGAGCACCCATCACTGCTGCGCGACGGGCGTTCCCCGGCACCTGCCGTGGTCGGGGACCTGCTCATCGCGCTGCGCAACGCAGGCGCGTGCGACATCGCAGCACCCGTATGCGCCGACTGCGGCAAGGCGCTGGGATGCTTGCAGCGTCGCGGACAGGACTGGTACTGCGGGGCATGCGGTCCCAAACCCGAGCCGTGCGCCGACTGCGGGAAGCTCAGGCCTGTTTGTGTCCGCGACCGTCAGCAGCGCCCGCACTGCGTCGCGTGCCGGCCCAAAGTCGACCAAGACCCGACCAAGACCCTGCTCGGCATCGTCGCCGAGCTCGAGCCCGACCTCGCGTCCGAGTCGATCACCAGGGCGGTGCTGGCCGCCGCGCCCCGCACTGGGCAACGCCAGCGTCTGGCGTGGGCGCTGCAAGATGACCCCGAGCTGCTCACCGGAGCCGGCGCCCGAGCACCTGTGCCCGCGGTACTGCGACTGATCGATGGGCTCGTCCGGGCCGGGGCACACGTCATCACCCGCCCAGCCTGCCCTCACTGCGGACGGGTCCTGGCCCTGGTCAAACCCCGCGACGGGGTCCGGCTGTGCCGCAACTGTGTGGCCAAGTCCCGGGCACAGACCTGCTCGCGCTGCGGCGTGCACCGCGAAGCGGCCACCCGCGACCAAGACGGACGACCGCTGTGCCCCTACTGCATGGCCACCGACCCCGCCAACCAGGAGACCTGCATCAGCTGCCGGCGCCGACGCGCAGTCAGCGTCCGCACCCCCGACGGTCCACTGTGTAACACCTGCCGTCCCGCCAAGACGATGACCTGCTCGATCTGCGGGCGTTCGGCTCCCGGTGAGATCTCCACGATCACCGGGAAGCCGTGGTGTCACGCCTGCCAGCAGCGCCGGACGCGCTGCACCGGCTGCGGCAAGGTTCGACTCGTACGCGGCGGGACCCTGACCGAACCTCTGTGTGCTACCTGCACCCGGCCAGCCAGTTTCTGGCATACCTGCCCAGGATGCGGCGAGCACACCCAACACCGCACGCGCCGGTGCGGGCGCTGTTCGTTGCGGCAGCGACTCGGTGAGCTGCTCGCCGACCACAGCGAAGGGATCCATCCCCAGCTGCAGGCCTTGTACGACAACCTGGCCAACCAAGACCACCCCAAGACCGTGCTGAGCTGGCTGAACAAGGACGTCGCCGCCGCAGTCCTGCATGAGCTCGCATCAGGACAGCGGGCACTGACCCACGCCGGGCTCGACGAGCTACCCGACAGCAAACCCATCAGGCACCTACGCGCCGTCCTGATCGCTACCGGCGCACTGCCTCCCCGCGACGAGCACCTGGTCCGCCTGGAGCGGTGGATCACCGCCACCATCGCCGGCCACCACCAGAAGCAGATGCTGCACCACTACGGCGTATGGCACGCCACCCGCCGGCTCCGGCGCCGTAACAAGGGGCAACACGCCACCCACGGTCAGGTCCTCTGTATCCAGCGGAACATCAAAGCCGCCATCGCACTACTGGACTGGCTCACCGCCCACGGCCTGGACCTGGCGACCGCACGGCAGGGCGACCTCGACACCTGGCTGACCAGCGATCACCGCACCGGGAGCCGCGAAGCCGGAAACTTCGTCCGCTGGGCCAAAACACAGAACCTGACCAGCCTCGACTTCGCCGCCACCAGATGGGACGGACCCAGCGGCATCATCGACGCCGAGGCCCGCTGGGAACAAGCCCGCCACCTGCTCCACGACGACACCATCAAACCCGAAGACCGCGTCGCCGGGCTGCTCGTCCTCCTCTACGCCCAAACACCAGCCACGATCAGCCGCCTCACCCTCGAGGACGTTCAAGCCAATGGGACGAACGTGCGGTTACGCCTCGGACGCGAACCCATCGTCCTACCCGAACCACTGGCCTCACTCATCCTGCAGCTCGTCGCGTCCCGCCACGGACACAGCGCACTCGGCGACCAAGGAACCTCGTCGTGGCTGTTCCCCGGCGGGCAGCCCGGCCGTCCGCTCAGCGGCTACCAGCTCGGCGAACGCCTCCGACAGCTCGGACTGCGCCCCGGCCAAGCCCGCTCGACGGCACTGTTCCAGCTCGCCACCGAACTTCCCGCAGCCCTGCTCGCCCGAATGCTCGGAATTCACATCGCCGTCGCCGTCGCCTGGCAACGCGCCAGCAGCGGCGACTGGACCGGATACGCCGCCACCTACAGCCGCCGCCAACGATCCACCGCCCAGCCCATCAGACCCGAAGTCACGGCTCGCCACTGAGAGGCATTCGGACAGTTGCAATATCCGACTCCGCCAGTACACGCCGACCTGGCGACCAAGGAGCGTGCCATGGCCAGAACCACACCCACCGGAACCCGCCCAGGGAGGTATCAACCCGAGGCAGACACATTACTGGCCTTCCTCCAGGCCCTCTGATTATGCCGACCTCAACAGCGCGAAAACGTTGCCACGAAAGCACTTCCGTGTCGA
>JADGOU010000258.1 GCA_017882835.1 Frankiaceae bacterium
GATTGCCGTGCTCACAGCCGGCCTCGCGGCCGCGTGCGGTGGCGCGAGCGGTCCGGCCGGCCTGCTCGAGGGCAAGGTCACGCTGGGCCCCATCACGCCGGTCGAACAGGTCGGCGGCCCGCCCAACACTCGGCCCTACGCCGCCACGGTCGACGTCGCGACGCCCGCGGGCAACGTGGTGAAAACGCTGGAGTCGGGTAACGACGGCACCTTCTCCGTGCGGCTCGCGGCCGGCAGCTACCGGCTGGTTCCGCGCTCTCCGGAGGACCGGCCGTTCCCGCACGCCGCGCCGTTGGACGCGACCGTCGTGGCCGGCAAGACCACTACGGTCGAGATCGCCTACGACAGCGGCATCCGCTGACGGCAGCGACGGAGGACCGGGCCAGCCCGGGTCGTGGCCGAGAAGATCGACGCGGGACTGCGTGCCGCGCTGGCCAAGCAGGGCGGATTCGCCTACGACGAGGCGACTTCGGCCGTCACGTCCCCCGTTGTGGTCTGGATGGCCCCCGCGGACACAGGCCGGCCTCCCCGCCGGTCGCTCGACTGCGGTGTCGCGTCGCTGAGCTCAATACGGGACAGTACGCAGCGAGGGTGCCGGCGTTGCCGTCGTGAATCGTCAGTTCTGGCGATTCTGTCGCTGCGGCCGCGTTGAGCAGAGCCGGGCCGAGAGACGCGGCCGGCGGAGTCGCGGCGCTGATTGCGGGGCCGGTGTTCGCAGCGGTCTGGGGGTGCAGGTCGAGCGCCTAACATGAGGGCTCAAGGGCAACGTCCGGCGTGCCGCCCGGAGCGGGCAGACAAGTCGCCCTGGATCGGCTGCAGGCAGTCCCCCCCGGCAAGCGGTGTGCAGACCGACTCCAGTGCGTTTCGGGCAAGGAGAAACCCGCCGCAGCCTGGGAGATTGCTGACAAGCCAGCCGTGCTTAGACGTGCCTACCTTGTCGCGTCTCTACGTGTCACGCCAAGCCCGTTCCTGCTAGCCGTGCCACGCCTCGCCATGCCAAACATGTGCGACGGGCACCCGGAATGTACCACCGCAGCCACAGAGAGGCACCGTTGGCCGTTGCGACGCCGAGGACACCGAACTGCGAGGGCGACGCTCCACCAGCGCGCCGGTCGCACACCCCAAAGTCGTCTCCGGGCGGGTCGGCGCCTTCCGCCGCCCGGGCGAACCGCGCGAGATCGCCACCGTGGCGCTCTTCCTCGCCTCGCACGAGTCCTCGTTCGTCACCGGTACCGTGCTGGTGGCCGACGGCGCGATGACGGCGCAGTAGTCCCGCCTTCGGCGCCGGGTCGGGCCGGCCCCGAGCGTCAGCATCAATGGCTTAGGGATGTCGCCATAGGGGCACCCTCGCAGCACCGGGTCGCAATGACCCGGCCAGCATCTGACTCGCAACAGCAATAGAGGAGGCTCTCGTGTCTACCCCCATCGGTGGGACCATGAAGTCGTTCGACAAGCCGGATGAGCACATCACGAAAGGTGGCCTGGAGATCGACATCCTGCAGGTCGGCGACATGAAAGTGAAGCGCGTGACGTATCGATCGGGATGGAAGTTCTCGAAGGACATGGGAGCGCCGAAGTGTCTTGACACGCACGTCGGCTACACAGTGTCCGGGCACATAATCGCGGAGCTCGATGACGGGACGCAGCTTGAGCTCAGTCCCGGGAGCGTGTTCGTCATACCGCCGGGACATGACGCCTGGGTCACCGGCGACCAGCCCTGCGTCATCGTGCAGTTCGACGAGGGTGAGTCGGCGGCTCGCCGCTTCAATGTGGCCGGTGCGGCGGCGAAGGCTGCCTGACCGCGGTTCATCGATGAGGCGTCCGAGCTTGCGCAAGGGGCCGCGTCAGGCGGCCCCTTGCGCGCAGGGCTGCGGCAGGCCGCTGGCCCGGAGCGGCAGTGCTAGTGAATGGCCTGTTGATGCCGACTGTATGCGGCTCAGTGGGGCATGGGTCACCGCCCTGGCCAGCACCACGTGCGTATTGGTCGACGCACCCAAAACCGTTTCTCGACGAGAACGATTTCTATCAAGGACCGTCCGCAGGTGCTGGGTCAGGGGCGCAACCGACGCTCACCTCGTTCGCGCGTACGCCAGGTTGCTGAACGCGCTGACGTTGCCCGCGGCGTCGTACGCCTGGACTTTGTAGTAGTAGGTGACACCACTGGTCAGCCCGGTGTTGAGGTACGACCGGCTTGACACAGATGCCACCTGTGTGAACGAGCCCGACGACGTGCGGGAACGCCATACGCGGTAGCCGACAACGCCGACGTTGTCCGTGGAGGCCGCCCACGTTAGCGTCACCTGCCTCCTGCCGCCGACCGCATTCAGGGAGCTGGGAGCCGTCGGCGCCTCGGTGTCGGCCGTGGTTCCACCATTGATACGAGCCGAAACGTTGAGCCGAAGAGTCGGCAAGGTGCCGTAGAACGTCCCACCGGGGCACTCGGTCGCGGAGTAGTCAAGGTGCCCGGCGATGTTTGGGGTGGTGATGGTGGCGCCGCTGACCGGGTTGGTAAAGGACTCCGTCGCCTGCGGGTTGATGCCGTTCCGGCTCGCCTCCCAGGCAAGGAGGGCCTCCAGGGAGTTCCGCGCCGCCGTGGTGATGTCCTGGCCGGTGAAGGTGCCCAGCATGGCCACGCCCACTGTCCCGGAGTTCCAGCCAGAGGTGTGCGCACCGGTGACCCCGTTGCCGTTGACGTCGTCGCCGCTCGGATTGGCGCCGTTGTAGTTGCGGGAGTAGCGGCCCTCATACACGTTGCCGAACTTGTCGATGAGGAAGTTGTAGCCGATGTCGCCCCAACCCTGCGTGACCGCGTGGTAGTAGTAGATGGACCGGATCTGGCTCTCAGCGGCCGCCTGGTCGGCGTAGTCGTTCGCCGTCGCGGTGTGGTGCACGATCAGCTTCTTGGTCTTGTAGAACTGCGGCGCCCACTTCATGAGACTCTCGTCTGCGCCCCACTGAGCACGAGACACGACCAGTGGCTGGACGGCCGCCGCGACCATTGGCTGGACGGCCGCCGCGACGGCCGGCGCACCGGACACCGAGCGATGCGCAGTGGCGCTCCCGTCGGACATCCCCAGCACCGTGAGCCGGGCGATCGGGCGGTCGGTCATGACACGCACCGCCACCGCCGCGTGTGCCTCCTGGACCGCGCCGTACGTCGTGCCGTTGTTGCGCTGCTCCCCGAGTTCGTCGCGGCCGGCGTCGACAGGCTCGCCAAAGTGCGTTCCGTCGGAGGAGAACGCCAGGGTGACACGTGCCTGCGGGTTACCACGCCAGTAGACAGCCACGTGTTCTGCCGGCCCGGCAAGCGAGACGGTCCTCGCGGCCGGGACAGTGGTAGCGACGTGCTCGGCGCGCGTCGGCACGGCGTACGCCTTGGCGCCCGCCGACGCGACGGCGCCGAAGAGGAAGCAGAGCACGAGCAGCGCCAGCAGCGCCGCAGCGAGCGACGATCGGCGCGGGCGAGACGTTCGGCGCCCGCCCAGTCGCACCGTGGGGCCTCTGCCGTCACATGCGTCCATGACTCCTCCTCCGGAAGGTCGCGGGCGGCTTGGAGCCGCCGACGCGAATGGAGTCGCTTCTACCACTATTAACAAGGTCAATCAACTTTATCGGCGATGGTGGACGTGAGGCGGAGTGCATCCTCTCGGAGGCCGATCGCCAGCGCGCCGCCCCCCAACCTCACCTACAGGCGGAAACGGCGGGCTCGGATCAGCGTCTGGAGCGCCCCCCGCCGTCACCGGCCACGGCGGCGGCGATGCGCTCGGCGGCGAGTAGCCGGCCGTCCCGTCTGGTCCCAGCGAGTCCCAGCCGTTCCCATCCAGGCGCACAGATTTGGGTTGCACGGCGGTTGCAGAGAGGCTCTCAGGCGGGACTCGTGGAGGCTCGCAGAGCACAAAACACCTGCAAATACGTGGTGGACCGCGTCGGGTTCGAACCGCCGACCTCCGCCGTGCAAAGGCCCTCGAGCTAGCCCCAACGAGTCACGACGAACACCGGGCATTTGGGTTGCAGAATGGTTGCAGACCGACCGACACGCAACAATCGGGCAACATAGCTGCTCAAGGCCGGCGTGCACGCTAAGGTCGTCTCAGAGCGACTCGGTCACGCCTCGATCGGCATCACGTTGGACACCCATAGCCACGTGATGCCGGGCATGCAGGAGGAGACCGTGGAGAAGATCGACGCGGGACTACGGGCGGCGCTAGCCAAATAGGGTGGGCGCGTCTACGACAAGCGGCCTTCGTCCGCCACGCCGTACGCCGTGACCTGGAGCGCCCCCGCTCCCACAGGCCGGCCTCCCCGCCCAACGCTCGACTACGGAGTCGCGTCGCTGCGGTCGCGGAGCTTCCCCAGCGCCGAGGCGACGACGCAACCGGTGTTGGCGTGCCGCGCCGAGGAGTCCTGGGACTGGTGGGCGTCGTTCAAGGACCCGATGGCAGCACCTACGACCCGGGGCTCTAACCGACGTAGCCCCGGCCGCACATACTCCGGGAACGACGCTCCCTCGCACCCGCGGCGGGCGTGCCGGAAGAGGCGTCCACGGGTTCCATTTCCTTGTCGACCAACCTGGCCCGCCGTGTTGACTTACTTTGTTCGGCGGCCTAAGAATCA
>JADGOU010000259.1 GCA_017882835.1 Frankiaceae bacterium
CCGATGACCTCGCCGTCCTGTTCGGGTCGATCCGCAGCGGCGAGGCGGTGTCGCCGAGCTGGAACATCGCGCCGACCGACCCGGTGCAGATCGTGCTCGAGCGGGCCGACCGGACCGCTCCGCGGGCGGCCCCGGTCCGCCAGCTCCGGCCCGCCCGGTGGGGGCTGGTGCCGTTCTGGTCCACCGACTCCCGCGGCGCCGCCCGCCGGATCAACGCCCGGGTGGAGACGGCCGCGGAGCGGCCGGCGTTCCGCCGGGCCTTCCGCGCCCGGCGCTGCCTGCTCCCGGCTTATCTGGTACCCGTGACCGGCGACCGCAAGGACGGCAACTGACGCCGCAGCGGGGATGGCGCCCCGTTGCGGACGGCTTATCTGCCCCCGGTCGGCAAGAGCGGTAAGCCCCGCCCGCTGGTTCGGCGTGGCGGCCGGACGATGGCACTGGGTCGGCGCACAGTGCACATGTGCCGCTCACCGCATCGGGGTCGCCGGTACGGATGCAGCGGGTCGACCTGGGCGGGGGCGAGACCACCTGGACCGTCCTGGGACCTGATCATTTGCCGGTCGACGCGATCGAGCGGTTCCTGGAGTACCTGCGCCAATGTGACCGGTCACCGAACACGGTGCGCTCCTACGCCCGGGCGCTGGCGCTGTGGTGGGAGTTCCTCGCCCTGCGCGAGCGCGGGTGGGACGGCGTGCAGATCGAGGACCTGACCGGCTTCCTCGGGTGGCTGCGAACCGGGTTGCCGCCCGGCGTCGAGCCGCTCGGGCCGGTCGAGTCGCAACTGGGCTCGGCGACCGTCGCGGTGCGGCTGCAGGCGGTGCGCTCCTTCTATGACTTCCAGCAGTTGCGCGGCCTCGACGTGGCGGGCTGGATGTGGTCAACCGGCGGTCGGCGTTCCACTCGCTACCTCCCGTTCCTCGCGCACGTCCGACCTGGTCCCCCGGCGGTTGCCACCGTCCGGGTCGCGCGCCGCCGCCGGTCCGCACCGACGCTGACGCCCCGGCAGATGGAGCTGATCAAGGACCGCTGCGGCCGGTTCGACCGCGAGACCCGGTGCTGGGTGGGCTCGGTGCGCGACCGGTTCTTCTTCGCCCTGCTCGAAGAGACCGGGTTGCGACTGGGCGAAGCCCTGTCGTTGCAGCATCGTGACTGGCACTCCGGCGGCGGCGAGAACCCGTTTCTCGAAGTCGTGCCGCGCCGGCATCCGCTGGGTGTTCGGGTCAAGGGCGGCGAGTACCGCAAGTTGTATGTCTCGGACGGGCTCGATCGCCTCTACGCCGAGTACTTGTGGCAGCTCTGCGACGCCGGGATGGACACCGTCGTCGCGTCGATGGATGTCGGCTACGTCTTCGTCAATCTCGCCGGCGGCCAACGCTTCGCCCCGATGCGGCCAGAAACCATCTACAAACTGGTCAACCGGATCAGGCGTGAGCTGGCCGGTCAGGTTCCGCCGCAATTCTCGCCGCACTGGTTCCGCCACACCCACGCCACCGCGATGTTGCTGTCCGGACGTCCGATCCATGTCGTGAGTCGCCGGCTCGGCCACGCCGATGTGCAGACGACGTTGAACACCTACGCCTGGGTCACCGACGACGACGAGCTGCGGGCGGTCGCGGACTGGTCCGCGGTCGCCTCGAGCTGGGAGATAGGCGATGCGCAGAGCGGCTGATGCCGAGGTCCTGGCGGTGCTGCACCGGCACAACGCGTCGCCGTACTCCGCGGTCGGGAACGGCCAGCTGCTCGACCGGGTGCCTGAGCCGCTCCGGCTGGTCCACTACACCCGCCGAGCCATCCCCGCCGAGTACGCCGCGTCGTTCGGCTACTACCACCGCAAGATCGGCGACGTCCATCTCGACGGGCTCCCCGAGCCGATGCAGCGGGAGCTGATGTTCGTGGTCTGGCGCATCGTCGAGCTCGGCGGGCGGGTTCCGTGCGGGCCGCTCGGCTTGCTGGCCCGCGAGCTGGCCGCCACCGCGGCGAGGCTGCGCGACCAGGGGCAGCCCGGGTCGAGTCTGCTGGACCGGACACCGGCGCAGTGGCGGACCGAGCTGGCCACCACCTGGGCGCGGCGCACCAAGGCGCTGCCGAACCCGAACACGCTGCGCACGATCGCCGGACCGCTCGACCGGGCGTGCAAGCTGCTCTGGTTCGGCTACGACCAGAGCCCGTGGTGGCGCCGCGAGGTCTGGGACCCGGTCATGGACGACCGGATCCCGCGACGTGACCACGAGCCGATCAGCAACACGGTCCACTGGCACCGCATCGACCCGGCGTGGCTGCGCCTCGCCGCGATGTGGCAGCTCAAGACGCTGCTGGAGACCGACCGCCTGCGCTGGGCCACCGTCGAGACCCGGCACAGCGCGATGGTCGTGTTCAGCCGGTGGGTCCGCAGCCGTGGCCTGGACTCACCACTGCTCTGCGACGACCCGGCGCAGCTGCGACCGCTGATGCTCGACCTGCTCGACGACATCCGCTCGGCACCGGCCCAGACCGGGTGCCGAGCCGGCCAACGACGCGCCCCCGCGACCGTCGCCGCCATCACCGCCGCGGTGCGCGGCCTCTACGCGTTCATCCATGACCACCGCGAGGATGCGGCCAGGGCCACCGGCGATCGGCGATGGCTCGAGCTGGGACCGGAGTACCTGCGGTTCTGGCGACCGATGGACATGCCCCGCAAGCAGCGGCGGCACTTCGACGAGCGGCACCTGTTCAGCGACCGCGCGCTGGCCCAGATCTCGCAGCACGCGCACCGGCTCGGCCAGCCGCGCAGCGCAGGCGGGCTCGGTGATCCGCAGGGGATGCGGCTGCTCCTGCTGATGATCGCCACCGGGCGCCGCGTCAACGAACTGTGCATGCTCGACGTGCATCCGATCATCCCGGTCGCGGCATCGAGTCGGGGCGACGCGGGAGTTGCGAAGCTGCGCTACCAGCAGACCAAGATTGCCGGTGCCCCGGACACGATCTTCGTGGACAACGAGGTCGTCGAGATCATCGCCGAGCAGCGGCGATGGCTGTTCGCGCACCTACGCGCCACCGGGTGCCCGGACGAACCGCGCTACCTGTTCGTCCGACTCCAGCAGAACCGCCGAGGCCGGCAGCACTACGCGGCCTCCCGGTTACGGCACCAGCTGCTCGAGTTGGCCACGCTGGCCGACCTGCGCGACGGCGATCGGCCGTTGCGAATTACCGCCACCCACCGGTTCCGCCACACCAAGGCGACCAGCCTGCTCAACGCAGGGGTCCCGCTGCACGTCGTCCAGCGCTACCTCGGCCACACCTCGCCGGAGATGTCGATGCACTACGCGCAGACCCTCGACGCCACCGCGAAAGCCGAGTTCCTGCGCTATCGAAAAATCACAACTGATGGCGACGCCGCCATGTCGAGCGCGGACCTGTTCGATCTGTTGGCCCTGGACACCCGCACCGATCGGGTTCTGCCCAACGGCTGGTGCAGCTTGCCGCCGGCTCGATCGTGCGACAAGGGCAACGCCTGTTTGACCTGCGACCTGTTCGTCACTGACCGGCGGTTCCTGTCGGTGCACCGGGAGGAACTCACTGGGCTGGGCCAGCTCGTGGACAAGCGCCAGGCAGCGCACGAGCAGCGGACCGGTCAGCCGATGCCCGACAACCACGTCTGGCTGACCATCCGCCGGCGCGAACAGGGGGCGCTTGAGTCGATCATTGCCCGGCTAGAAGCCGATCCCGAAGTCGTCGGCGCCGGAGAAGGCGCTCGGGTCGAGCGGGACACCGGCACGCCGGGCACCCGGTGGCCGATCGCGGGTCAGCGGTGACCGGCAATCCGGACAACCTGCGGCGCGCGGCGGCCGCCAAGCGCACGGCCGCCTACGAGCGCGCCGACGCCGGTCTGCGCAGACTGCTCAAGCGCGGCGACGCGGTCACCTTCACCAGCGTCGCGGCCGCCGCCGGCGTCTCCAAAGACTTCCTCTACCGCAACGCTGAACTGCGTGACCGGATTGCCCGGCTGCGTTCCCAGCAGGACGGCGCCGCTCGCACCGCGAGCACGACGGTGGAGACCACCAGTGACGTGAGCAGCGTCGTGCGCACTCTGACGCTCAAGCTCAGTCGGGAACGCGCGCAACACCGGGAAGAGATCACCGACCTTCGAGCAGCCTTGGCGGCGGCTCACGGCGAGCTGCTGGCCCTCACGCGCCGGCTCGCCAAGCCCGCCGACTGACTGCACCGCTGCGTCTCTTGACGACGCGACCGCAACAGAGAAACGCCATCACTACAGCCGTTTCGCAGCCACTGTGCCTGCGGGCTACAGATAGCCCGGCGGACGGCTACTACGAGTGGCAGCGCACCCCGGCCAGCGGCAAGACCCCGCACTTCCTGCGCCCCCGCGACCGCGGCGTGCTGGCCTTCGCCGGGCTCTACGAGCTGTGGTGCGATCCGGCCCGCCCGCCGGCGGACCCGACCGCGTGGCTGTGGACCACGACGATCCTCACCACGGCCGCCATCCCGCGGCTGGCCTACCTGCACGACCGGATGCCCGTCATCGTCGCGCCGGCGCGGTACGCCGCCTGGCTCGACCCCGGCCTGACCGACCCGGCCGCGGTGCGCGGGCTGCTCACTCCGACCCGGCC
>JADGOU010000260.1 GCA_017882835.1 Frankiaceae bacterium
GGTGGATGTAAGGGGCCTGGTGTCGACGTGGGCGTGGCCGAGCAAGGCCTGCATCACCGCCAGGTCCACCCCTGCCTCGGCCAGTGCGGTCCCGAAGGTTATCTCCCCTGGATCTTGAAGTTTCCCTGGCATTGCAGGGTTTCGACGATCGGCAGGCGTGGGGCACGTGGGGCACGTTGCGGGCCGTAGTGCCGGCCGGTCAGCGTCAAGGCCGGTTGTTGTCCTTGATCACTCGGCGCAGGCTCTCCCGGGCGGCGGTCAGGTCGTCTTCGAGGTCGGTAATGCGGCGTTGGGCGACGTCGGCTTCGGCGGTGCGGGCGTCGCGTTCGGCGAGCAGTTGCCGAGCCAGCGATTCCAGGTCGGCGACCCGGGTGATCAGCTCGGCCCGGTCTGGCCCGTCTATCTCGGCGCCGAGTTGTAGGCGCAGCCGGTGGCGGAGTCGGTCGTGTTCGGCGCGCAGCCGGCGGATCTCGTCTCGGGCGAGGGCGAGGTCGGTGCGCAAGCTGGCTGGCGTGACCGGTGCGGGCTTGGCGCCCGGCGCAGCGGTGGAGACGGGCGGGTTGAGTTCGGCTTGGCGGCGTCGGGCGGCTTCGAGGTGTTCGCGCATGCCGTCGGTGTAGACGAGCCAGGTGGATACGCCGGCGGTTCTGGCGATGGCGGCCGCGGTGACCGGGGTGCCGGCGGTCTCGAGGGTGTGCACGGCGGCGCGGGCGCGACAGCGTTTGTCGTGGCTGTCTTTTGCCCGGGCGGCCCGCAGGCCGGCGGTGCGGTCGGTAGTGGTGGTCATCCGGCCGCGCCGCCGAGTGAGCCTCGGGTGATCACGGGTAGCTGGCGGGCGGCTCGGGCCCGGCGCAGAATCTTGCTGGCCTGCTCGACCTCGTCCCGCTCGTCGGAGGTGAGCTCGGCGAGCCGGTGGCGCATCTGCTCGGCGACGCGGGTGAAGGCGCCGATCTCGGCGGTGAGGTTATCGATCACGTAGTCGGCGGCGCCGATCGCCTCGGCGGTCTCCCGGTCGGCGCGCAGGCCGGCGACGTGCTGCTCGAGGGCGGGCAGGTAGGACGGGTCGGGTCGGTAGAAGCCGCAGCCGGCGCACTGGAAGCGGATCGGGCAGGCGCCACCACCGGCCTTGACGTTGGACGGTTCGGTGCAGTTGCCGAACGGCACCGACACCGAGGCCCGCTGGTAGGCGGTGGGACTGGTGAACGGCGCCGGATTGCCCGCGGCGTCGACGGCCAGCGACCCGACCGAGCGGATGGCCTGCTGTTTGCGCTTGAGGCCGACCGAGTAGTAGCCCATCGTGGTGGCCACGGCGACGTGGTCCATGAGTTCTTTGAGCACGTCGACCGGAACCCCGGCATCGGCGTGCCGTTGGGCGTAGGAATGGCGCAGTGCGTATGGGGTCACCAGCGCCCGGTCGAATGGTGCCGGGATGCCGTCGGGGCCGAGCAGTTCCCCGTCGAGCGTGCCGATCTGGGCGACCCAGGCCTTGAACGCCCGGCCCGTGCAAGCTGGGGTCAGGTGCCCGCGCGACTGTTGGGCGCGCAGCAGCGGACTGGGGAACAACCAGCGGTCCAGAGCCGGTGGGACCGGCAGCCGGATGCGCCGCCGTTGCCAAGTTGTGATCACTTCGGCGGTGTCGGTGGTGATCGGCAGCCGGCGGCGCATCCGGCCCGCCTTGTGGTTGTCGTAGATCAGGTTGGGCTGGCCGTCGACGACCTCGAGGCAGCCGACGTGCAGGCTGACCACTTCGCCGGGGCGTCGACCGGTGTCGCGCAGGATCCGGTAGATCGTCTGGTGCATCTGCTGCAGGTCGGCCGGGGTGATCGCACCGGCCCGCCCGGCCGGGCCGAGCAGGTGCAGCTGGGTGTCGAGTTGGGTGATCACCGTCTCGGGCAGCGCCTTGCCCAGCTCGTCCTCGTTGGGGTCGTTGCGGACCCGGTGCCGGTGCGCGGGGCGGAACGGGTCGGGCACCGCGGCCATCAGCCCGCTGGCGCGGCCATGCTCGATGGCCTGGCAGAACTGGTAGAGCATCAAGTTGCGGTGCGAGGCGGAGTACAGGCTCCCGTCGACTCGCCGCTGTTCGGCGATCGCGTCGAGGATGCGGGTGAAATCGCCGGCGCCGAGGCTGGCCGGGTCGGTGCGGCCGGCCGCGGCCAGCGCGTGGGAGGCGGCCTGGCAGGCGCGCAGCGTCTCGCGTAGCCGCTGGAGGTAAGGGCGGGTGGCCAGGGCCCAGTCCTTGACGACCTCCCGCAGCCAGGGCGGGTCGATCGCCCGGAAGTCGAGCACGCCCTGGGTGGCCGGCCAGCGGCGGGAGGCGTTGATGCGCAGGTCCAGCAGCGCCACCTGCCATACGTCGCCAGCGAACGGGTCCGCGCCGGCGTGCTGCGCCCAGGCCCGGTCCAGGTGCCGGCGCAGGTCGCGGAACAGCCCCCGGGTCGTCGCGTTGTACTCCCATGCCGCCGGACTCGCAGACGACCTGCGGGTCGGCGGCGCGCAGTGAGGCGGCAGCGCCGAGGCGGGCGAGCAGGATCCGCACCTCGGTGGGGTCCAGCGGCGGCGGCGACTGGTCGCGGCGCTGCAGCGCGTAGAGCAGCTCGACGCGCAGCAGCTCCGGCAGCCCGGCCAGGGAAAACTGGTGCATCCCGAGCCGGGGCGACTCGCCGGCCACCCAGGCCGCCAGCTCATCCGCGGACAGCGTGGCACCCTGGCCTCGGCGGCGCAGCCGGTTGCCGTGGAAACGGCATAACCCGCGACGGCTGATGCTTTCCCGATCGCAGCCGGCGACTCGGCAGTCCCCCCGGCGAGCCAGCGGACGGGCCCGGGCGATGTAGACCGCAACGGGTTCGGTGCGGTCCTTGCGCCAGCAGCGTTCATGCCGGAAACACAGGCCGTCACAGTGCAGATCGCCGGCACAGTCGGGCACGGAGCACGGACCGCGCGTCAGCGGGCGGGTGGCCCGCGGCGGTGGCGCGGCGTCGAAGTCCTCCCAGCCCACGCTGCCCCGGGCCCGGCGGCAGCCGTCACAGCGTCCGTAGGGGCGGCGCGTCGCGGTCGGGCAGCCGGGGGTGCGACACGGCCACGCCGCGGTCCGGGCCGAATCCAGATCGCCGGTGAACAGTAGGGTCGCACCGTCCCACTCGGCCGCCCGCCAGGCTGGATCCAGGGCCGCCCGCAGCCACCCGATCCAGCCATCATCATCGGGCCCTTCGCTGCGGGTGCCGGCCGCCGGGACAACCCGCAGCACTCGCCCGCTCACCGGAACCGCCTCCCCGCCGCGACCGCTTCTACCGCACGGCGCTTGTCGTCGTCGCGGGCGTGCAGGTAAACGGTCGTCGAGGCCAAAGACGCGTGTCCGAGCAGCGCCTGGATCACGTCGATGTCCACCCCGACCCGGACCCAGTTCGTGGCCGCCGTGTGGCGCAGCATGTGCGGCCGGACCGGAAACCCGCACTCACCGGCCAGCCGGTCGAAGAAGCCCTTCGCCGCCCGGTAGCTCATCGGCGCGCCGAGCGGGTCGTGGTAGAGGTTCACCAACACCATCTCGGTGCCGTCCTCGCCCACACGCTCGGCCCGCTCGTGCTGGTAGTCGGCGTAGCCGGACAGCACCGCGTCGCTGGCCGGCACCGTGCGCGGGAAGCGCGACTTCGCCAGTGCGCCGTTCGGATTGGCCCGGTGCCGCACGTGCACGTGCGCGCCCACCACCTGGCAGCCCAGCCCGCGGGAGTCCGGCAGCAGGTGCATGTCGGCCCGGCGTAACCCCAACGCCTCACCGATCCGCAGCCCCGTGTCCAACAGCAAGATCACTATGAACTGTTCGCGGGGCCGGCGGCAACCGGCCAGCACCGCGGCGACCTGCTCGCCAGTCAGCGCCTCCGGAAACGGCGTCTGCGCCCGCGCCTTCAGCGCCCGGGCCCGCACCGCGCGGAACTGGCCGGACTCGCCGGTGTCGAAACCCGGCGGGGTAAACCGCAGCCACCGCGGCTCGGACAGCCGCTCGGCCACCGCCGCCTCGATCAGCCCGGTTCGGGCGCAAAAGCGCAGCAGCTCACACACCGCGGTGAGGATCGCGTTGACCGTCGACCCCGACCGGGTCCGCCCGACGCGGCTCGGGCTGACCTCGACCCAGTGCTTGAACCGGGCTAGCTCGGCTAGCTCGACGTAACGCCAGTCCACCCCCACCGTCGCGCACCAGCCGAGGAACAGCGCGGCCCGCCCGGCATAGGCCCGGATCGTGTGCGGTGACCGGTCCGCACCCTGCAGGCATCGCAGGAACGCGCTCGCCTCCCGGTGCACCACCAGTTCACCGTCGAGTACCACCCACCACACGCCGCCGTCGCGCGGCGACACCGCCTGCTCGGCCCGGAACCCGACGTTGATCGACTCGATCACGTGGCGAACGTAACCACCGGTGCCGACAAGTTCCGGATACCCGTGAGCCACGTGCCCGACCGCCCCCGACACCCACGTCCCTCAGCCGGTTGCAGCCGGGAGAGATAACGAAGGTGTGGCGCAGCGCGTGGGGGTGTCCGGCCGGGACCCCGGCTCGTTCCCGGTGATAGCGGAAGATGGTGCGCAGCCCGGCCGTGCTGAGCGGCT
>JADGOU010000261.1 GCA_017882835.1 Frankiaceae bacterium
CCCGGCGGTGGCCGGGCCGGTGAACCGTGAACCTCAGCACGCTTCCCTCCGGGTCGCGTAGTTGGAATCCCCGTCCTTTCAGGGCGGGGAGGATGTCAAATCTGCATCGTCGTCCGGGCGGGCGGGCAGTGTTCCGACGGGACGCGGGGAACTTGCTCCGGTAGGCGCGGTCAGGGACTGTGCAGGGTCAGCGGGCCGACGTACCGGCGGTAGGCGGCCGGCCAGTCGGTGGCGATGGCGCGCCGGGCCTCGTCCAGCCCGACCCGGCCGGCGCACACCTGGCCAAACATCACCTGCTCCAGCGTGTCCTTGCTGTTCTGGTCACTCGAGTTCGGATGGTCGTTGAACTCGACCCACAGGTTGGCGGTCGCAGTTGGGCTGCCACCGAGCGAGATCGGGATGAGGTGATCCAGCTCGAAGTCGCTGAGGCGACGGTCGCCGAAGCCGTACGCCGTCATCCGCTCGCGCTTGATCGGACCGGTGATGGCCTCAGCCGGGCGGTGGTTCTTGGAGTACCCGCGGACGCACACCGTGGTCCGAAGGTTGTCCGCGCGCACCGTCGGATCGGACGCGCCGGGGGTGCAGGCCGGGTCGGGCAACCCGGCCGTCGCTCGGCAGCGGGCGGTCGGCGGTGAGTCTGGGCCGGTGTGCGCCACTGCTGACCGGGCGGAGGCCGCGGCCGGCTGCGCGCGCGTGCCGTCGGCGCAGCCGCTGAGCACCAAGGCCGCCACCAAGGCCGCCACCGAGGCCGCCACCGAGGCCGCCATCGAGGCCGTCATCGCGGTGACAATGGGCGCAACCAGCGGTGGCCTGGGCATACGGCATTCTGTCCCCGGACCGGTTGCGACGGCCCGAACGGCGCGAAGCTGTGGTCGAGAAGGTTTCTGGCCGCCGCAGCGCCTCGCCGTGGTGTGCATCGAACCCAGCGGAGCAGGGAAGGCCACGACCATGGTCAGCGACAGGATCGACACAGGTACCGCCACGAGTCCCATGGACAGCACCGGGGCATCCGCCGGCGACGGCCCGCCCCGCGGTCGGCTGTACGTGAGTGCCCACGGCAACGCGACGGCCGGTTCGCCGGAGGCCCGCGGGGAGCAGCCGGCCTACGAGCTGCTGGGGGACACCGTGGTGATCGGCAGCGGTGAGGGTGCCGACGTGCGCCTGCACGACGGCGGGGTCGCCGCTCGGCACGTCACGCTGGTCCGGTACGACGACGGCCACCACGGCCTGCGGCTGGTCGACCGGGCGCTGGACGTTAGGGTGAATGGGTTGGTGGTCCACCAACCGGAGGTGCGGCTGGAGGACGGCTACCGCATCGACCTCGGCGAGGGGACCCTGGTCTACCGCCATGACGAAGGCGTGCGGGACGACACCGCCCGCGAGGGCGGCGAGGGCTCCGGGCACCCGAACGACGCCTGAGCGCCGCCCAACCCGTCGCCCGACCGGCACTGATCAGGCTCGATCGAAAGGAACGCGCGCATGCCCGCGTCGTACCAGCACTCCCGTCGGGCCATCACGCCCGAGCAGGCGTACGCCGCGGGTGTTCCGGCCGGCAACCCGTACCACGCCGGTGACGGCCGGGTGCTGATCGCCCGGGCGCCGCGGCTGCGGGTCCGATCCGCGGGGCGACACTGGCTGCTCTACGCGACGCTGGTCTGGGTCCAGGTGCTGCGGGCCATCAAGATGGCGGGCGGCCGGGAGCAGGCGGCGTCCGCCGACTCCGGCCCGCCGCCTCGGCCGACCGTGCGCGCCCTGCCGCACTGAGGCGATGACTACCCCCTCCGCCGCAGGCGCCACGCCGGCGGTCGGCATCCTCGGCGGCACCGGCGATCAAGGTCGTGGACTGGCGCGCCGGTTCGCGCTGGCCGGTTCCCGGGTGCTGCTCGGCTCCCGGGACCCGGAGCGGGCGCAGGCGGCGGCGACCGGGCTGGTGCTGGCCGCCGGCTCGGATGTCGGCTCCGTCACCGGCCACGCCAACGCCGAGGTAGCCGCGCAGGCCGACCTGGTGATCGCCGCCGTCCCGTACGACGGCCACCGCTCGCTGCTTTCTTCGTTGGTCGACGAGCTGACCGGAAAGATCGTCGTTGACTGCGTCAACCCGCTCGGCTTCGACTCTCGTGGCGCCTACGCCGTGACCGTCGAGGAGGGCAGCGCCGCCGAGCAGGCGGCGGCGGTGCTGCCGGCCAGCCGGGTGGTGGCCGCCTTCCACCATGTCTCGGCCGTGCTGTTGCTGGACCCGGCGGTGCCGACCGTGGACACCGACGTACTGGTCCTCGGTGATGACCGAGCGGCCACCGATCTGGTGCAGGCGCTGGCGAGCCGGGTCCCGGGCATCCGCGGCATCTACGCCGGTCGGCTGCGCAACGCCCGGCAGGTAGAGGCCCTGACTGCGAACCTGATCTCGGTGAACCGGCGCTACCAGGCGCACGCCGGACTGCGGGTCACCGACGTCTGAGTCCGCGACGTCGGGCGGCAACACCCGGACGCTCCCCGACGACCTGGGTACGCCGGTCGCAGTCCCTGCCGTCGTTCGGCGCGTCGTCTCCCTGGTCCCGTCGCTGACCGAGTCGGTCGCCGTGACCGCACCCGGCCTGGTCGTGGGTGCCACGGACTGGTGTACGCAGCCGGGCGGCCTCGACGTACGCCGGGTTCGGGGAACCAAGAACCCGGACCTAGCCGCGGTCGTGGCCCTGCGCCCGGACCTGGTGCTCGCCAACGACGAGGAGAACCGGGCCCCCGACGTGGCCGCGCTGCGGGCCGCCGGCGTGGCTGTGTGGGTCACCGCGCCGCGGACCGTGCCGGCGGCGCTGGACTCGTTGGAGGCGATGCTTGCCGCCTGTGGCCTGGACCGCCCAGCCTGGCTGACCGCCGCCGCAGCCGCCTGGCGGCTCTCCTACGACGGGCCGCTGCGGCGCGCCTTCGTCCCGATCTGGCGGCGACCCTGGATGGCGCTCGGGCGGGACACCTTCGCCGGCGACCTGCTGCGCCGGCTCGGGGTCGCGTCGGTGCACGCCGACGACGCCGAGCGCTACCCGCGCGTCGACCTGGCGGACACCCGAGCTCGCGGCGTCGACCTGGTGGTGCTGCCGGATGAGCCGTATGCCTTCACCCCGCAGCGCGACCTCGACGCCTTCGCCGGCTGGGGCGTCCCGGTGGCGTTCGTCTCTGGCCGGCACCTGACCTGGTACGGCCCGTCGCTGGTCGACGCGAGGACCGTCCTCGCCGACCAGCTGACACACGCCGTAGATCCAGGCGCGCCCCGAGACAGGTAGCCGGTCGCTGCCCGGGCGTCGCGCGAGTTCGCCGCCCGCGATCCCGAAGGCAACCGTTGGTCGTTCGGCAACTACCCGGGCGCGCCACGATCCGCCGGCACCTGGGCACACTCGGGCCAGCTAGGCCAGCCTGGCGGAGCGCTGCTCAGTTCGCGATCTCGCTGCCGCCGTTCGCGGTCCCGCCGACGCCGGAGATGATGGCGCCGTGCTGGTCATCGTCGGCGGGCTACCCGCGACCGGGAAGACGACCATCTGCCGGCAGACTGCGCGGGCCAACGGCGCGGTTCACCTGCGCATCGACACCATCGAGCAGGCCGTCGTGGACTCCGGACTCACCCAGCATCCAGTTGGATGCGTCGGGTACGTCGTCGGCTACGCCCTGGCCACGGACCACCTCCGGCAGGGGTTGACGGTCCTTGCTGACTCGGTGAACCCGCTGGCGATCACCCGAGACGCCTGGCGGGCCGTGGCGCTCACTGCCGGCGTACCGGCCTTGGAGGTCGAGGTCGTCTGCTCCGATGCCGCCGAACATCGGCGCCGGGCCGAGAGCCGCCAGACCGACATCGCCGGACTTGTCCCGCCGTCGTGGTCCCAAATTGTGGCTCGACGGTACGAACCGTGGAGCCGAGAACGCCTCGTGCTCGACACCACCACGCGGACCGTCGCCGACGCCGTGGCCGAGCTGCGGCGAGCGATGGCTGCCGCCGCAGCGCCGCCACCCCCGCAGCTTCACCCGCCTACGGCACAGCCGGTACGGCGTGTCGCGGCCCGCGGCGATGCCGACAGCGGGTGAAGCAGGGCCGACCAGGCCACTTCACCCGCCGACGGCACAGCTGGTACGGCGTGTCGTGGCCCGCGGCGATGCCGACAGCGGGTGAAGCGGGGCGCCGAGGTTGGCTTCACCCGGCTACGGCATTGCGCCGCCACCCCCGCAGCTTCACCCGCCTACGGCACAGCTGGTACGGCGTGTCGCGGCCCGCGGCGATGCCGACAGCGGGTGAAGCGGGGCGCCGAGGTTGGCTTCACCCGGCTACGGCATTGCGCCGGGCCGCCCGCCGGGCCGCCACCGGGCCGCCACCCAGGCCAGGGCTGGGCCGGGCCCCCGACGGGCGCAACCGCCGGCTCGAGCGGAAGGTAGGCGGCATGACCGGGGCGGACCGCGTCGTCCGACCGGCCGGTTCACGGGTGGCCGACCGGGCGGCGGGGTCAGTGGTAGCTGTGCTCGGCCCCCGGGTAGCTGCCGGCGCGCACCTCATCGGCGTACGCCGTGGCGGCGCCGGTCAGCACCGCGCGCAGGTCGGCGTAGCGC
>JADGOU010000025.1 GCA_017882835.1 Frankiaceae bacterium
CGCAGCCGCACGATGGGAAGCGAACTGATGGAAACGAGCTATGACGTCATCATCGTCGGAGCGGGCTCCGCCGGTGCCACGGTCGCCGCACGACTGACCCAGGACCCCCGCGTGCGGGTCCTACTGCTGGAGGCGGGCGGGACCGGAAGCCGGCCATTCACATCCCGGCGGCATTCCCAAAGCTGTTCCGCACGGCCATGGACTGGAACTACGACACCGAGCCGCAGCCAGGACTCGGGGACCGAAGGGTGTACTGGCCCCGCGGCAAGACCCTCGGGGGCTCATCGTCGATCAACGCCATGGTGTGGGTGCGAGGATTCGCGGCCGACTACGACCACTGGGCCGCGGTGGCCGGATCCGGGTGGGGTTGGGAGAGCGCGGTCGAATACTTCCGCCGCATAGAGACCACCGAGGACGCCGCGGGCGATCACCAGGGCCGCAGCGGGCCGATGTCGGTGAGCCAACTACGGGACCCTAACCCACTCACCGATGCGTTCCTTCAGGCCTGTACCGAGGTCGGGCTGGGACGAACCGCGCCGAGCGAGATCAACGGCCCCAGCCCGGAGGGGGTCGCGCAGGCTCCCGTCACTCAGCGCCGCGGACGCCGGTGCAGCACCGCAGACGCCTATCTGAAGCTCGCTCGGCGACGACCGAACCTCACCTTGCTGACCCGGACTCTGACGACGCGGATCCTATTTGAGGGAACCCGCGCGGTCGGTGTCGAGTACCGCCACCGGGGCGCGATGCGCCAGGCGCGCGCCGATGCCGAGGTCGTCCTGTCCGCGGGAGCGATCAATACACCCGCGCTGCTGATGTGCTCCGGCATCGGGCCGGCCGATCACCTGCGCTCGCTCGCCATCCCGGTGCTGGCCGACGTACCCGAAGTCGGCCGCAACCTCGCTGACCATCTGGTCCTGCCGATCGTCGTGGGCGTCGACAGCTCGCAGACGCTGTACGACGCCGAGACCCGGCGCCAGTTGCTGAGGTACCTCGTCCGCCGCCGCGGAATGCTGACCTCGAATATCGCCGAGGCCTTCGGCTTCGTGCGCAGCAATACGAGCCTCGAGCTGCCAGACATCGAGCTGCTCTTCGTGCCCGGGCCGTTCGTCGACGAAGGACTGGGCAAGCCGGAGGCGCCCGGCATTACCATCGCTGCCATCCTGCTGCAGCCGCACAGCACCGGCTCCATCACGCTGCGCTCCAGTGACCCGACGCAGGCGCCTCGAATCGATCCTCGGTACCTGAGTGACGAAGCCGGCCACGACCGCGCCGCCGCCGTCGCCGCGCTCCAACTGTGCGAACGCATCCTGCAGGCGCCAGCACTGGCGGGCCACGTCACCGGTCCCATGCAGCCTCCCGGTCTCACCGGATCACCCAGGATCGCCGCAGTCATCGAACGCCACGCTCAGACCCTCTACCACCCGACCTCGACGTGCCGGATGGGCAGCGACCCCGACTCCGTCGTGTATCCCGACCTGCGCGTTCGGGGGGTTGACCAGCTGCGCGTTGCCGACGCATCGATCATGCCGAGGATCATCCGTGGCCACACGAACGCTCCCGCAATCCTGATCGGCGAGCGTGCCGCCGACCTGATCAGCAACCGCGCCAGCCAACGCGCCAGCTCCGAGTCCCGGTAGGTCCACATGCCGAGTGGGGGCGTGCGCGGCGGCGTCGGCATGCTGCGTGCGGATCTGCCCGAGCACTTTCGGTTTCGGTGATCGCTGCATCCTGGGCGCGTGCTGGAGGCCACAAGTCGGACGACCACGAGTACCGGTGCAGCGAGGCCACTGTGTGCGCGAACACCGGCGAATGCACCGGCTTACGGCTGGGTGGTCCGCAGGTAGTCGAGGAACTTCGCCCGGACCAGCGGCTCGGCGTCGCCGTACCCCTTGCCGCTGAGCTGGCGGACGACGCCGATCAGGTCCGCAATCGACTCGCCGATGCCGCCACCGCTGGCGTCCTCGGCGGCCGCGTCGGCGGTGCGCGGCAGATGCCGGAGCAAATCCCAGAAAAAGCCGACGTCGTGCCGGTGCTCGGCGATGGCAAAGGCCTGCCGCCGCAGTTCCTCGGTGGGCAGGTCGTTGAGGTCGGACATGGTCGGCAGGCTATCCGGCCGGGCCGGGCGGACGCTGGCCGGGGACGCCGGAGGCGGGCGGTCCCGACGTGGCGGCGTCCGGCGGCTTAGGTGTCCGGCACGACCGCTCGAGATACAGCGCGGCCGCGGTTAACGCGATCGCGGCGAGCACGCCGAGGACGCTGATGACGGAGTCCCGACGAGCCGCGGCGACATCCGACCGTCGGCTCAGGGTGTAGAGCGCCAGGGCGCCGTACCCGCCGGTCACCAGGGCGCCCACCAGCGAGCTGGCCTTGGCCAGGGCAGCCGCCCGGGCGACAGTCAGGGCCGGCAACGGTCGCAGTCCGCGGCTGCCGGCCAGCCGCGCCCGCACCCCCGACCCGCCGACTGCCTCCGCCAGGGCGAGCGCTACCAGGCTGGCCGGGGCGTAGCGGGGTAACGGGGGCAGATCGCCGTACCCGGCCCGGACAACGAGGTACGCCGCGACCAAGGTGACCAGCGCCGTGGCGAGCAGCACCCGCATCCGGGTCGGCCTCATCGGGCGGTTGGCAGCCGCAGCCGCAGGTCGACGCGGCAGCGAACCCCGGTTGTGTCCAGCCGGCCGACCAGGTCGGCGATGCGCCCGGAACTCGGCAGCTCGGCGTCCGGGTCGATCTCCAGCCACGGCAGCAGTACGAACGCGCGCTCGGCGGCGCGCGGGTGCGGCAGCGTCAGGGTCGGGTCGGTGCTGGGCGTCGAGCCGCACGCGATGACGTCCACGTCGATCGTTCGCGGACCCCAGCGCTCGCCGCGGGTCCGGGCGCCCTTCGCCTCCACCCCTCGCAGCACGCCGAGCAGATCCGTGCCGGCCGGGACGTCGACGGCCACCACGGCGTCGAGGAAGTCCGGCTGCGGCGGGCCGCCGACGGGCGTGGTCTCGTAGACGCTGCTCACCACCACCACCGGCAGTCGCGCCGAGAGAGCGTCGAGGGCCGCCTGCAGGTGGCTGAGCCGGTCGCCAAGATTCGAGCCCAGCGACAGCACAGCCGTGGTCACGTCCGGCTCCGCCGGACGGTTACAGCAATGTCCTTGACGATGGCGGCAACCGGCGCCTGTGGCTTGTGCACGGTGACCTCGGCGGCGGCAACCCGAGGGTTGGCCAGGCAGAGCTCGGCCAACCGGACGGCGAGGGTCTCCATCAGGTGCACCGGCTCGCCCTCGACCACCGCGGCCAGCCGGCGTACGAGCTCGCCGTAGTCGACGGTGTCGACGACCTCGTCCGAGACCGCCGCTGGCGCGGTGTCCAGACTCAAGGAGGCGTCCACGACGAAGACCTGGCCGAGCTCGCTCTCGGCGGCGAGTACGCCGTGCCGACCGCGGCAGCGCAGGCCGCGGATGGTGATGTCATCGGTCACGCCGCCGCCCGCAGGGCGGCGACTACCCGGACCGCGTCCACGCTGGCGCCGACGTCGTGCACCCGCACCGCCCAGACGCCCTGGTAGGCGGCCAGCGCGGTGACGGCGCAGGTGGCCGCGTCTCGGTCCGCGGGCAGCCTGGCGGCCTCCGGGCTCGCGAGCAACCGCCCGAGGAACGCCTTGCGGGACGCGCCCACCAACAGCGGACGGCCGAGCTCGGCCAGCACCGGGAGGTGCGCCAGCAGCGCCCAATTGTGCTCGGCGTTCTTGGCGAAGCCGAGGCCCGGGTCGAGGACTATCTGGTCCGCCGCGACGCCGGCGGCCAGGGCCGCCGCCATCCGCTCACGCAGCTCGGCCGCCACCTCCGCGACGACGTCGCCGTAGCGAGCCCGGCTCGCCATGTCCGCGCTCGGGCCGCGCGAATGCATCACGACGTACGGCACGCCGGCGGTCGCGACTAGCGGCGCCATCGCTGGGTCGACGACGCCGCCACTGACGTCGTTCACCATCCGAGCCCCGACGGCCAGCGCCGCCTCGGCGACGGCGGCCCGGGTGGTGTCGATGCTCACCACGGCATCCGCCCCGGCCAGTGCCCGGACGACCGGCTCGACCCGCCGGCGTTCCTCGGTCTCCTCCACCCGCGCCGCTCCAGGTCGGGTGGACTCCCCGCCGACGTCGACGATGTCAGCGCCGGCGGCGAGCATCGCCAGACCGTGGCGAACCGCGGCCGCGGTGTCGAGGTAGGCGTCGCCATCGGAGAACGAGTCGGGCGTGACGTTGAGCACCCCCATCACCCGACACCGACCCGCCGGCGGCAGCCCGCGGACGGGGTACGGCGGCAGCGACCCACTGGCCTCGGACACCGGTGCCCTAGGCCGCACGGAGGCGGAGCACCTGGCGCGCGCGCCGCAACGTGAAGGTCGGCCAGACCAGGAACGCCTCGGCTTCCAACGCGGCGACCGCGATCCGCGGGAGGTCGCCAGCCGTCGGGTAGCACACGAACCGAGGCTGCCAGACCGGGCGGAACTTGGCGTTGAAGCGGTAGAGGCTTTCGATCTGGAACCACCGGGAGGCGAACAACAGCAGCTTGCGCCAGGTCCGCAGGATCGGACCGGCGCCGAGCCGTTCACCGCGCTCCAGCGCCGACCGGAAGACGGCGAAGTTCAGGGACAACCGAGTCACCCCGAGCCGCGGCGCCGCCTGCAGGGCGTTAACGATCAGGTACTCATTGAGCCCGTTGTCGGCGGCCTTGTCCCGGCGCATCAGGTCCAGGGACAGCCCGTCGGGCCCCCAGGGCACGAAGTGCAGGAACGCCCGCAGCTGACCATCCTGGCTGGCCAGCACGGCCACGCAGTCACCGTCGGTCGGGTCGCCAAACCGGCTGAGCGCCATGGAGAAGCCACGCTCGGTCTGCGCACCGCGCCAGGCATCCGCCTGCTTGCGCAGCTCGGCGATCTCGGTTGCGGAAATGTCGCGCACCCGTCGTACGTCGCAGGTGTAGCCGGCCCGCTCCACGCGGCCGAAAGCCTGCCGGACATTGCGCATCGCCCGCCCGGCCAGGCTGAACTCGCCGACTTCCACGACGGCCTCGTCGCCGATCTCCAGGGCGTTGAGGCCGGCCCGCGCCCAGGCGATGCCGGCCGGCTCGCTGCAGCCCATGACCGCAGGCACCCAGGCGTGCTCGTCGGCGATCTCCAGGAAGCGGGCGATGGCGCCCGGCCACGCTTCCGGGTCACCCAGCGGATCTCCGCTGGCCAGCATGACCCCCGACAGCACCCGGTAGGCGATGCAGGACTTCCCGGTCGGGGACCACACCACGCTCTTGTCCCGCCGCAGGGCGAAGTAGCCAAGCGAGTCGCGCTGCCCGTGCTGGGCGAGCAGAGCCCGCATCCGCGACTCGTCCTCGGGCTCCAGTCGCGGCCGGGGCTCCGGTGGACGCAGTGCCAGATAGCCGCTGACGAGTGCGGTCAGCACGCCGAGACCAAGCAACGTCTGGTTGACGATGTCTTCAACGCGCTCCGACGTCCAGTGCAGCGGTCCAGCCACACCGACCAGACCCCACAAGACATGCTGGAGGATCGCGGACGCGGAGTGCGGTCCGGCAATCCGGCTCGACCGAACCTCGATCAGCGCGAAGCCGACCGCCACGCTGATCAGGAACAGGAGCAAGAACACCCACAGCGCGCGCCACCGGGTAGTTGGGTCTCCCCGGGCGTAGAACTCGCGGCGACCGGCCACCAGGCCGGCGAGCAGGACGCCGGCGACCGTGGCCTCCTCCACGTCCAAGCCCTTGACGACGTGCAACACCACGCTCGCGGCCAGCAGGGCGACGACGAACCGCCAGGCCCGTTGCTTTCGACGCCGCAAGCTGCGGGCAAGCAGCAGCAGGAGGATTCCGGAGGCGGCCGTGGCTGCCAGCGCGGCGTGGGTGAACGTGCCGGGCAGGAACTGCGTCACCACGCGCACCCGGTCCCGGACGCCCGGGGTCAGCGCGCTGACCAGGTTGATCATCCCAACCAGGGCGGTCAACAGCGCGGCGACGACCGGCACCCACCGGCGCCGCGGGCGCGCTTGGGCCAGCGGCGCACCGGCGACCAGATGGCGCTCGGCCCGTTCGCGGGCCGCCGGCGCGCCGGGGCGATGAACACCTGCGGTCGCCGGCCCGGCGGTGAGCCGGCGCGAGGGCTCGACCGGCGGCCGGCGCAAAGTCTCGGTGCCGGCTGCCTGGGCTGGCTGGGCACCCTCGACACCGGGGGTGCCGTTCGCGGCGGCGTCACCAAGTTTGCTGGCCCGGGCGCGGCGTCGACCCCGGGCACCTGCGCCTACCGGCTCGCACTCTGCCGCAGTAGCGCCGGGTACGCCGACCCCTGAAGTTCGCGTGCTCTCGGGGCGCGCGGCAATGTCCCCATCCGAGCCGATGGTCACCTGCCGAGAATAAGGCTCAGCGCCTCGGCCCGGGTCGCCGACGAACGCAGTTGTCCCCGGACCGCGGACGTCACCGTGCGCGATCCCGGCTTGCGCACGCCCCGCATCGACATGCACAGGTGCTCGGCTTCGATGACAACGATCACGCCGCGGGGCCGCAGCCGCTCTTGCAGGGTGTCCGCGACCTGGCTGGTCAGCCGCTCCTGAACCTGCGGGCGCTTGGCGTAGAGGTCGACCAAGCGGGCGATCTTGGACAAGCCGGTGATCTGCCCGTGCTCGCCCGGGATGTAGCCGACGTGAGCGGCGCCGTGGAAGGGCACGAGATGGTGCTCGCAGTAGCTGAACAGCCCGATGTCCTTGACGATCACCATTTCGTCGTGCCCCTCGGCAAACACCGACGTCAACACGGTTCCGGGGTCAACCCCTAGACCGGAGAACGCCTCGGCATAGGCACGCGCGACCCGGGCCGGCGTGCCGCGCAGGCCGTCCCGTCCTGGGTCGTCGCCGATCGCGGTCAACAGCTCGCGCACCGCGGCCTCGACCCGGGCGCCGTCGAACGAGCGGGACGGGCTACCCGGCTCCGGCGAGACGCCCTCGACCGACGAGACCGTCACGCCGGGTGCGAACCGCCGCCCTGATCGCCACTGGTGGTGCCGCTGCCGGTGGTGCCGCTGCCGGTGCCAGCCGCCCTGCCGTTGCCCAGCGCGCCGCCGTTCCGACCAGCGCGGGACAATGCAGCCAGGTCCTCGGGCGCCAGCAGAGCGAGCTCGCGCGGCGTGAGCACGGGGGGTTCGGTCGACGGCAACCGCTTGCCAAACCCGATGTAGGACCCGCGGCTGGGGCGCTTGTCGATCACGGCGAAGATCTCGCTGACCTCGTCCTTGCCGATGGTCTCCTTGTCCATCAGCCGCAGCACCAGCTCGTCGAGCACGCCGCGGAACTCGACCAGAATCTCCCAGGCCTCGTCGTGCGCCGCTTCGATCAGACCGCGGACCTCCGCGTCGATCTCGGCGGCGACCTCCTCCGAGTAGTCGCGCTGGTGGCCCACGTCACGGCCGAGGAAGACCTCGCCACCGCCCTGGCCGAACTTCAGCGCGCCCAGCTTGTCGCTCATGCCGTACTCGGTGACCATGGCCCGAGCGATCCCGGTGGCCTTCTCGATGTCATTCGAGGCCCCAGTTGTCGGCTCGTGGAACACCATCTCCTCCGCGGTGCGCCCGCCGAGCAGCATGGCCAGCTGGTCGATCATCTCCGAGCGAGTGACGAGGAACTTGTCCTCCACCGGCAGGGTCATGGTGTAGCCCAGCGCCCGGCCGCGGGGAAGGATCGTGACCTTGTGCACCGGGTCGCTGTTGGGCAGCGCGTGCGCCACCAGGGCGTGGCCGCCCTCGTGGTAGGCGATGATCTTCTTTTCCTTCTCCGACATCGCCCGGGACTTGCGCTCCGGACCGGCCATGACCCGGTCGATGCTCTCCTCCAGCGTCGCCGTGGTGATCTCCTTGCCACCCTGGCGGGCGGTGAGCAGCGCCGCCTCGTTGATGGTGTTCGCCAGGTCGGCGCCGGTGAAGCCGGGGGTACGCCGGGCGATGACCTCCAGGTCGACGTCCCGCTCCATGGGCTTGCCCTTGGCGTGCACGGCCAAGATTGCCTTGCGGCCGATCAGATCCGGCCGATCCACGACGATCTGCCGGTCGAAGCGGCCCGGGCGCAGCAGCGCGGGGTCGAGGATGTCGGGCCGGTTGGTCGCGGCGATCAGGATGACCCCGCCCTTGACGTCGAAGCCGTCCATCTCGACCAGCAGCTGGTTCAACGTCTGCTCACGCTCGTCGTGGCCGCCCCCAAGCCCGGCGCCGCGGTGGCGACCGACCGCGTCGATCTCGTCCACGAAGATGATGGCGGGAGCGTTGTTCTTCGCCTGCTCGAACAGGTCGCGCACCCGGGATGCGCCCACGCCGACGAACATCTCCACGAAGTCGGAGCCAGAGATCGCGTAGAACGGCACCCCGGCCTCACCGGCGACGGCTCGGGCGAGCAGCGTCTTGCCGGTGCCCGGCGGCCCGTAGAGCAAGACGCCCTTAGGGATCTTGGCGCCGATCGCCTGGAACTTGGCCGGGTTCTCCAGAAACTCCTTGATCTCCTGGAGCTCCTCGATCGCCTCGTCAGCCCCGGCCACGTCGGCGAAGGTGGTCTTCGGGGTGTCCTTGGCCACCAGCTTGGCCTTGGACTTGCCGAAGTTCATGACCCTGTTGCCGCCGCCCTGCATCTGATTCATGAAAAAGAAAAGCAGCAGGACCACGATGGCGATCGGCAGCAGGCTGATCAGCAGACTCAGCAAGACATTGTCGCGGGTGACCTTGACGTCGTACCGGACCGAGGCGTCGTTGAGCCTGTTGGCCAGCTGGACGCCTTGGTCCGGAAGAAAGGACGCGCTGATCTTGTCGCCGGACTTCAGCCGCAGCTCAACCCGTTGTTCTTTGTCCAACAGCACGTTGTCCAACTTCGCTGCCGGGTCGACGTTGCCCGAGTTAATGGCGGTGACGACCTCAGAGGTGGACACCTTCTTGTAGCCGCCGTCAGAGTGGAACAGCCCGGTGTAGGCCACAACCACCAGCACGACGAGCGCCACCCACACCAGCGGCCCGCGAAAGTAACGCTTAACGTCCATCGAATCGGACCGCCTCGGCGGCCCGTCCCTCCTGCCACTGTTTTGCCCGCCGACTACTTGCCCGCGCGGGCGACCCGGTCCGTCCGGCTACCGTCCGTCGCGGCTTCGAACGGTACACCGGGACTCAAGCGCCCGCAGCGTCGTCGGTGCCCACCAATCTGGTGTACGACGCGCACAACGCTCGCCGTTGGACCAGTGTTCCAGGCGCCGGCCGGCCCGACTTTCGGAGATCACCCGGCGTAGACGTGCGGCCGCAACAACCCGACAAACGGCAGCGTGCGGTAGCGCTCGGCGTAGTCCAGGCCGTAGCCCACGACGAACTCGCTGGGGATGTCGAACCCGACGTAGCGAATGTCCAAGTCGGTCTGCGCGGCCTCGCGCTTGCGCAGCAGCGCGCAGATCTCGACCGACGCCGGTCCCCGGGAGCGCACGTTGCGCAGCAGCCAGGACAACGTCAGGCCGGAGTCGATAATGTCCTCGACGATCAAGACGTGCTGGCCGGCGATGTCCCGGTCAAGGTCCTTGAGAATCCGCACCACGCCGGAGGACGACGTCGCCGAGCCGTACGACGAGACGGCCATGAAGTCCATCGTGACCGGAACCGTGAGCTTTCGCGCCAGGTCGGCCATGACCATGACCGCGCCCTTGAGGACGCCGACCAACAGCACCTCGCGGCCGGCGTAGTCGGCGTCGATGGCGGCAGCCAACTCCTCGAGCTTGTCTTGGATCTGCTCGGCGGACACCACAACGGAGGAGATGTCGGCTTCGTAAAACAACCCCAACTCCCGTCCCGTCGGCTCGCTGATGTGGAGCCTGCCAGACCGCCGGACGCCGGCCAAACTTCCGGGCAGCGCCACCGCCTGCTGTCCGTGCCAATCCGTGACCAGCGCGTCCAGGGCACTGACATGGACGGCGGACAACGCCCCACCGGGAGAGCCAGCCGCCAGCGCGGCGGCCCGCAGCACCCGGGTGCGCACGGCCGTCGGCAGCCGCGCCAGGACCGCCACGTCCAGGCTGCCGTCGACGGCCAGTGCCTGCCGGTGAGCGTCGGCAGCGATCGCGTCCAGGGCGTCGGCGTCGGCGCGCAGCAGGTCGGCGGTGCGGGCCAGCGCCGCGGTGACGCCGGGTCCCAGCGTCTCCTCCAGCACCGGCAGGGCGCGCTGGCGGACCCGCACCCGGGCGTACGCGGGGTCGCCATTGTGTGGGTCGAACCAAGCTTGCAGCCCCTCGGCCGCGCAGGCGGCGACCGTGGTCGCCCGCGACAGCTCCAGCAGCGGGCGCCGAAGCGGACCGCGCCGGGTGGGCATCCCGGCCAACGAGCGGGCGCCGGCGCCGCGGGCCAGGCCGAGCAGCACGGTCTCCGCCTGGTCGTCGCGGGTGTGGCCGAGCAGGACGGCGACCGCGCCCAGCCGGACGGCGGCGGACTCCAGCGCGGCGTAGCGCGCTCGGCGGGCAGCCGCCTCCGGTCCGCCGGGGCCGGCAACGGTGACTCGGACGGACTCGGCCACGACGAGGCCGAGCTCGCGGACCTGGGTCAGCACCCGGGCGGCCTGCTGGGCGGAGTCTGCGGTCAACCCGTGGTCGACGGTGATCGCCCCGGCCAGCAGCCGTCGGCGCGGGGCCTCGACCGCGAGGGCCGCCGCCAGGGCGAGGGAGTCCGCGCCGCCACTGCAGGCCGCCAGGACCAGCGCCCCGGGCTCCAGGTCGTCGATCTGCTCCCGGACGGCGCGACGTATGGCGGCGACGACCGGAACCGGGCCCATCCGGGCTCAGCCGGCGGGGGTGGCCGCCGCCGCGCCGTGCACCCGGTCGATCCAGGCGCCGGCATCACCGATCTCGGCTCGGGTGGGCAGGGTCTCCGGCGCGGACCACACCCGGTTGAACCCGTCCATGCCGACCCGGTCGACCACCGCTCGCACGAACCGGGCTCCCTCGGCGTACTGGCGCATCTTCAAATCCAGACCGAGCAGCCGCCGCAGCATCCGGTCCACGGGGCCGACGCCACCGCGGCGCTGGTCGAAGCGGCGACGAATGACCGACAGCGTCGGGATGACGTCCGGACCGACCCCGTCCATGACGTACTCCGCGTGCCCTTCCACCAGGCTCATGAACGCCTGCAAGCGGTCGAGTACGACGCGTTGCCCCGGGGTCTGCACCAACTCGATGACGCTCAGGTCACCGCGACCGCGAACGGCGTCGACCAGGCCGCCGAGCGCGCCCCGCAGTCGGGCCAGCAGCGCTGCGGGGTCGAGCTCACTGGCGTCGACGAACGCGCGCAGCTCGGACTCGACGTGCTCCTTGAGCCACGGCACCGCGGTGAACTGGGTGCGGTGGGTCACCTCGTGCAAGCAGACCCAGAGCCGAAAGTCGTGCGGGTTCACGTCCAGCGCCCGCTCGGTGGCCACGATGTTGGGGGCGACCAGGGAGAGCCGACCCGAGCCGGCCTCGGCCGGCAGGAACACCTCGTACTGGCCGAGCACCTTGGAGGCCAGGAAGGACAACAGCAGGCCGATCTGGACTCCGGTGATTCGGCGTCCCGCCGCCGCGGCCGGACCGCGGAACGCAGCCGCCGGCCGGTCGCCGCGCAACTTGTCGATCACCGGGCTGAGGGCCACCCGGAAGCCTTGAACGTTGCTGGTCACCCAGCCATTGCGGTCGACGACGGCGACCGGTGGGGCGTCCGGCGGGGACGCCAGGCCGGTGAACCGCCGGACGTGCCCGTCCGCCTCAATGCTGAGCTGCCGCAGCTCGGCCACCACCGCGGCGGCGTCGGCGGCGCTGACCTGGGGTCCCGGCGACACGAGTCGGCGCGCGGTGGCGACCGCCAGATCCCAGTCGACCATCTCGGCACTCATCTGCCCCAGCCTAGCCCGGACCTCAGCGGCAGCCGCATCCGGCGAGCACGGCGGCCGTCCGGTCGAGCGCCGCCTCGGCCGGACTCACCCGACCCACCGGGACGGCGTCCGCCGTGATGTTGAAGGCCAACAGCCGGCCGTCGGCGTCCACCACCACCCCGGCGAGCGCGCTGACGTCTTCCAGGGTGCCGGTCTTGGCCCGGACCACCCCGGCGGCCGGGGCGGACGGCCCGGTGCGGAACCGGTCGGCCAGCGTGCCGGCGAAGCCCGCGACCGGCAGGCCGGTCAGCAGTGGCCGCAGCTCGGGATGGTCGGGGGCCGCAGCCAGCACCAACAGCCGGACCACCGTGCTGGGCGCCAGCCGGTCATCGCGGGACAGGCCACTGCCGTCGACCAAGGCCACCGCACCCGCCGGTACGCCGAGCGGTGCCACCGCGCGGCGGATGGCATCGACCCCACCGGCAAAGGTGGCCGGTGCACCCAGCCGCAGGGCGATGTGGCGGGTCAACGCTTCAGCCACGTCGTTGTCGCTGGTTCGCAGCATCCGCTCCACCAGGGCGGGCACCGGCGCCGAGGAGACCGCCGCCAGCTCGCGGGACTGCGGCGGGGCGCTGCCGCGGGCGACTGTGGCCCCGCTCACCGCGACGCCGCGCTGGCCGAGCGCGGCCAGCAGTGCTCGACCGGCGAGCAGATCGGGGTCGGGGTCCCGCGGGTCGCGGTCCGGCCGACTGCGCCCGCCGTCCACCATCAGCGCGGTCACCGGGGCGACGTTGCCCAGGGCGACATACATGGGCCGCCACCCCGGCGCGGTTCGGGGTTCGGCGAACAGGCCCGCGTCCACCACCACCCGGCTGACGCGCGTCACCCCGGCCCCGGCGACGGCCGCGGCCAGGTTCCCGACCGAGGGGGCCGGTGGGTAACCCGGCGGCGGTCGCGCGTCGACCAGGGTTGGGTCACCGCCACCGACGAGCACCAGCTCCTCGGAAGTGGCTCCGGCGACCACCCGGGTGACCAGCCGGGTATCCGGGCCGAGAATGAGCAGGGCCGCCGCCGCGGTCACCAGCTTCGCGGTGGAGGCGGGCGCCATCGGCTCGTCCGCACGCTGGTCCAGCAACGGGCCGGCGCCGACGGCGTCGACCACCGTCGCCGCGACGTGCGAGCCCAGGGCCGGGTCGGCGAGCGGCGGGGCGAGGGCGGCCGCCAACCCGGCAGGTGTCGGCGCCGGGTGGCCATCGGTCACTTCGGGCAGCAGCAGCGGGGGCGGGCTCGGTGCCGGGACCGCGGCGGGAGAGCGAACCGCGGCTGACCGTGCCGTCGTCCGCTGCGCGTCCCGGTTATGGCGCACAGCCACCGCGCCCACGGCGACAACCACGACAAGGGCGGCCAGGCTGGCCGGCAGGATGGGCCGGGATGCCCGCACGCCGCGGCCTCCCAGGTTCGTCATCTTGCGGATGCACGGTGCACGCCGTACTGGCTGGCGCCGTTTCGGCGACACTAACGCTGACGGCAAGCGCTGCATGCCGTCCGCCCGCGACCGGGAGGAGCTCAGGTGCATTTCGACGTCACGATCGAGATCCCGAAGGGGCAGCGCAACAAGTACGAGATGGATCACCACACCCACCGGATCCGGCTGGACCGGATGCTCTTTACCTCGACCCGGTACCCGGCGGACTACGGCTTCGTCGAGGAGACCCTCGGCGAGGACGGTGATCCGCTCGACGCGCTGGTGCTGGTCGAGGAGCCGACTTTTCCCGGCTGTCTGATCAACTGCCGGGCGATCGGGATGTTCCGGATGACCGACGAGGCTGGCGGGGACGACAAGGTCATCTGTGTGCCGAGCGGCGACCCGCGAATGGAGCATCTGCAGGACCTCCGACACCTACCGGAGTTCGAGAAGCTGGAGATCCAGCACTTCTTCGAGGTCTACAAGGACCTTGAGCCTGGCAAGTCGGTGGAAGGGGCCACCTGGGTGGGTCGGGTGGACGCCGAGCGCGAAATCGAGAAGTCGCGGCACCGGCTGCGCGCATCGGTCGCCGGTGCTGAGGACGGCGGTGCCGGCGGGAGCGCGGAGGCAACGGCCGGCTAACAACCGCCGGCAGGTCGCGGCCAGCGGCCGGACGGGATGCCCCTAGCCGCCCTAGCCGCGCGGTCACACTGCACGCTCCGGCCGTCAGGGCCGGACGGCACCAATGAAGTCAGAGCGGCCGATGGGCGAGATCTTGACGACGTCTCCGGTCTGCGGAGCATGGATCATCTTCCCGTCGCCGATGTAGATGGCGACGTGGTGGATGGTGTCCGGGTTTGACGTGTTGGTGGCGAAGAACAGCAAGTCACCGGGCCGCAGCGCGTCCCGGCCGACCCGCGTGCCCTCCACCCACTGGCTCCCGGTCCAGTGGTCGATCGACACCCCGGCCTGCCCCCAGGCCCGCATGGTCAGACCGGAGCAGTCGAACGTGCCCGGGCCCTCGGCGCCCCAGACGTAAGGCTTGCCGAGCTGGGCGGAGGCGTACTGAACGGCGACCGCCCCCTGCTGGGCCGTCGGCGAGCTAGAGCCGCCACTGCGGACTCCGCCGGTGCCTGCCGACGGGCTGACGCCGGCGCCGACGGACCGAGCAGCGCTCGCCGACCCCGGTGCAACCGCAGCTCCCGATCCCGGCTGGGCTACCACCGTCGCCGCCGGGGCCTGGGCTGGGACTTGCGCCTGGGCCTGGGCCCGAGCTTGCGCCTGGGCCTCGGCTTCGGCCCGAAGCCGGGCCAGTCCGTCCTCTCGACTGCGGGCGACGGCATCGGCCCGCACCTGGGCCTGCGCCAGTTGCTGCTCCAGCTGTTGGCGCTGTCCGGCGAGGTCGGCGAGTTGGCGACCCTGGTCGGCGACCGATGCCTCGACCCGAGTCTTGGCCACAGCTGCCGTCGCCGCTGCGTCCTGCTCGGCGGTCATGGTACGCAGCGCCCGCTGCTGCGCGAGGTGGCGGGCGATCCGAGCGTTGGCCAGTAGGTCCAGCGCGGCCGCCTCGCGATGGGAGATCACGTCGAGGGCGCCGACCTGTTGCAGGTACGTCGCGGGGCCGCCGCTGCTGAGCAGGGCGGTGATCCGAGCCACGTCACCGCCGGTGCGGTAGGTCGACGCCACGAAGGCGGCGGTGTCCCGCTGCGCCTGCGCCACCGCGGCATCGGCTGCGGCGAGCTCAGCAGTCGCGGCGGTCGACGTTTCGGTGGCTCGCGCGAGCCGCACCCGGGCAGCGTTGTAGCTCTCGACCACCGCTTCCGCTTCGTCGGCAAGCTGGCGCATCCGAGAGTCCGCCGCGGCCAACGTGGCCTGGGCCCGACCGACCTCGTCGGCCGCCAGCGCCGCCAGGGTGCGAGCGGCAGTGACGTCCTGTTGGCTGGGCACGCCAGCTGGCTCGGCAGCAGCCGGTCCGACCGGCACCGCGGCTAGCACCAGTGCGGCCAGGAGCGACTCGGCCATGACGGTGGCCAACGTTCGCATGGGGTGGTGGAGCACGGGCGCTCCCGCTCGGCTCAGGAACGGCCTGTCGGCCAGAGATAGATCAATGTAGCCAGTCACGGCCAATTTGGTGACATTGAGCACGCGGACAGTCACGCGGCGTTTCCTGCCGAGATCCGCGACAACGGCGACAACGGCGATCGCACTGTGAGCCGGAGGCGAGGATTGAACTCGCGACCTATCGCTTACGAGGCGATTGCTCTACCACTGAGCTACTCCGGCTGGCGACATCGACCCGAGTCGGGCGTTTCCCCCAACGGTGTTGTCCACCCGGGCACTGCGACGTCGAGGCATTCTGGCACGGGGCGGGCACGCCAGCCGGAACCCGGTGGCACGACAATGCGGACCCATGCGGCTGGACTGGTTGGCGCGCGGCCTGGACGACATACCGACTTTCGACGACTGGCTGGGTCCGTTCGAGGCGGCGCGGCTGGCGACGATGCGCTTCCCCAAGCGGCGGGCGGAGTACCGGCTGCGGCGCTGGGCTGGCAAGACGTCGGTGGCGATGATGCTCGGACTGCCGCTCGACCCGGACGCGCTGGGACGGGTGGAGGTCCGCACCGTGCCGGGGGGCGCGCCGGTGGCGTACCTCGACGGTGCTCCGGCGCCGGTCCGGGTATCGCTCACCGATCGTTCCGGGTGGGCGGTGAGCACCGTGAGCACCGGCATGGCTGCGTTCGGTTGCGACCTGGAGCTGGTCGAACCCCGCAGCGCCGCGTTCGTCGCCGACTGGCTCACCCCGACCGAACAGGCGGTCGTCAACGCGGTCACCGGAGTCGAGCGCGACGTCCTGGCCAACCTCACGTGGTCAGCCAAGGAGAGTGCCCTCAAGGTGCTCAAGACCGGGCTGCGCCGCGACACCCGCTCGGTGGCGGTCACCCTGGACGACGCGGCGCAGGCCGGCTGGCACCAACTGCACGTCACGGCCACCGAGGGTCCGGTGTATCCGGGCTGGTGGCGGCGCTACGGCGCCTTCGTGTTGAGCGTGGTGACGGACCGAGAGCTGGCTCCCCCGGGGTCGCTGGACGACCCGCCGCGATTGACGACGGCGCAACCACGCGAAGCGCCGATCGGGCCGCCGCTGCCGCCGGCCTGAGCCGGGGCGGGCGCCGGGGGCGGGGTCGGGGCCGGGGCCGAACCTGACGAGCTGCGCCCACAGCTTCACCCGGCTACGGCATCGCCGTACGGCGTGTCGCG
>JADGOU010000262.1 GCA_017882835.1 Frankiaceae bacterium
GCCGAACAGCAGCACCCCGCCGGCGACCCAGCCCAGCGCGAGCAGGCCGACGTGCTCGGCCATCCCGGACAGGCCACGCAGCGGGGTGAACAGCCGCCCGGCGTCCGTCGGGTACATCGCCCGCAGCCCGAAGCCGATGGCGTCGCGCGGTTCCGACAACGCGAACGGCGGTCGCCGCGCCGAGCCGGTGGCGGCCCGGTTGTAGGTCAGCATCCCGGCCACCGCCGGCGCCGCCCCGACCGCCAGCCAACCCAGCCCGCACGCCCGCGCGCCGCCCGACCCGGCGCGCCACAGCGCCCATCCGAGCAGCGGCCCGAAGAACAGCAGCGCGTCGTAGGGCCGGGACCACAGCGCCAGCCCGCCGGCCAGCCCGGCGGCGAGCATCAGGCCGGCACGGCCGGCGCGGTGGCCGCGCAGCAGGCCCAGGGCGGCGAGCTCCAGCAGCACCAGCGTCGGCAGGTACGGCAGCAGCAGCGCACTCTGCACCAGCACCAACGGCGAACCGGCGAACAACGCCGTGCCGACCGTCGCGGCCTTCCGGTCGCCCAGCGCCGCCACCCCGAGGTGGTACGTCGCGACGACCGCGGCCGCCGCGACGACCGCCAGGGCAGGCAGCCAGCTGCCGGTGAGCCGGATGCTCACCGCCGGCAGGGCCGTGACCACCGGCGGGTACTTGAGCACGTAATGGTCGCCGACGACCGCCGCCAGCCAGGGCGTGAACGATCCGGCCGGCCGCGGCGCCGCCGGGAAGAGGTGGCCCTGGGCGAGCGTCTCGGCCTGCAGCCGGTAGATCGCCTCGTCGTTGTCGATGGACAGGTGTGGAAACACCCCCGCCGCCAGCCCGACAGCGACCAGGGCACTCAGTACGGCGATCAGCCCGACCCACCGGCCGGGCCGGGACGCGGGGCCGGTCGCGAACCGCAGGTCAGGCCTGGCTGCGGCCTCCTTGGCAACCATCGCCGGAAGGGTACGGCTCGGCGTCGTAGGACAGGATGCGGCCATGACCGACCGCACCGTGCCGACCGCGCCCACCGCGCCCACCGCGCCCACCGCGCCCACCGCGGACCTGACCCAACCAACCGACCCGGAAGCCCGCTGGCAGGCCCGCTTCCGGGCCGCCCGGGTGTCCCTGCCCGCGCACGCCCGCGACGCCGGCAGCCGCTGCCACTACGTCAGCAACGCCAGCGGCACCTTCGAGCTCTACGCCTGGGACCGGAGCACCGACTCCCACCGCCAGGTCACCGACCGACCGAACGGCACGGTGTACGGCGAACTCGACCCGGCCGGAGAGTCCGTCTGGTGGTTCGCCGACACCGACGGCGACGAGTTCGGCATCTGGATGCGTCAGCCGTTCGGCGGTGGCGCGGACTCCCCGGCCGCCCCGGGGCTGGAGCCGTCCTACCCCGGCGGGCTGGCGATCGGCCGCGGCGTGGCGGTGGTGGGCCGCTCCACCGACGACGGGTCGTCGGTGCATGTCGTCCGGCCGGGCGCAGACCCGGTGGTGGTCTACCGGCACCGGGAGAACGCCAATTTGGCGGCCCTGTCCCGCGACGACACGGTGCTCTGCATAGAGCACAGCGAGCGCGGCGACGCCCTGCACCCGGCCCTGCGGGTGCTGCGGGCAGACGGCACGGTCGTGGCCGAGCTCGACGACGGCCCCGGCAAGGGGCTGGCCGCCGTCGACTTCTCCCCCATCCCCGGTGATGCCCGGCTGCTGGTCGTGCACGAGCGGGAAGGGCGCGCGCTGCCGCTGGTGTGGAACCCGACGACCGGTGAGCAGACCCGGGTCGACGTGGACCTGCCCGGTGAGGTGCGTCCGGGCTGGTACCCATTCGGCAGCGCGCTGTTGCTGCATGTCGACGACGGCGCCCACAGCTCCCTGCACCGCTACAACCTGGCGACCGGAGGGCTGACCGCCTTGGAGACGCCGCCGGGCAGCATCGGCGACGCGACCGTTCGGCCCGATAGCGCCGTCGAGTTCAGCTGGTCGTCCTCGGCTCGGCCGCCGCAGATCCGCGACGTCACCGGCCGCACCGTGCTGACCGCGCCCGGCGAGCCGGCGCCGGCGTCGGTGCCGGTGGACGACGTCGCTGTCGACGGACCCGCCGGGCCGGTGCACGCGCTGGTGGCCCGACCGGCCGCCGCCGCGCCGTACCCGACCGTGTTCGCCATCCACGGTGGTCCGATGGCGCATGACACCGACTCGTTCGCGCCGGCCCGAGCGGCCTGGGTGGACGCCGGCTACGCCGTCGTCCACGTCAACTACCGCGGTTCGACCGGCTACGGGTCGACGTGGCGGGACGCGATCGAAGGCCGGCCGGGGCTGACCGAGCTGGAGGACATCGCGGCGGTCCGGGACTGGGCGGTGGCCTCGGGGCTGGCGCACCCGGAGCGGATCGTGCTGACCGGCGGGTCCTGGGGTGGCTACCTCACCCTGCTCGGCCTCGGCACGCAGCCCGAACTGTGGTCGCTGGGCATCGCGGCGGTGCCGGTGGCCGACTACGTGGCGGCGTACGAGGACGAGATGGACGCGCTCCAAGCCACCGACCGGGCCCTCTTCGGCGGGTCGCCCGCCGAGGTACCGCAGGTCTACCGGAAGGCATCTCCGATCACGTACGTCGACCAGCTGCGCGTCCCGGTGCTGGTGCTGGCCGGCGCCAACGACCCGCGCTGCCCGATCCGGCAGGTGGACAACTACCTGGACCGGTTGGCCGAGCTGGGCAAGCCGCACGAGGTGTACCGCTTTGATGCCGGCCACGGGTCGTTGGTGGTCGACGAGCGAATCCGGCAGATGGCCGCCGAGCTCGACTTCGCCCGCCGGCACCTGCGCGGCTGACCGCACCCAGCGCCGCTGAAGTGCATCGCAGGTTGGCGGCGCTGGTCGGACCGCTTGCGAACGGGTAGGGAGCCGTCGTGGCCGATCACATCGATGCAACGTTGACCAAGGCGCAGGCCGCCGGCGCGCATCCGGCCGAGCTGGCCGCGCTGCGCCGCCGCCTCGACCAGCTGGCAGAACCGCAAGCCGGGCAGCTGCCCAGCAGCGCGCTGGAACCGCTGGACGACCTGCCCCGGCTGGAGGACCTCCCGGAGCCGTCGGCGGAGCAGGCCCGCGACGTCCTGGACCGGCTGGCGGTGGTCAAGCTCAACGGTGGCCTCGGTACGAGCATGGGGTTGTCGGGGCCGAAGTCGCTGCTGGAGGTCAAGCCCGGCCACAGCTTCCTCGACATCCTCGCCACCCAGGTGCTGGCGCTGCGGGAGCGGTACGCCGCCCGGCTGCCGCTGTTGCTGATGAACTCGCCGACGACCCGGGGGCCGTCGGTGGACGTGCTGCGCCGCCACGCCGGCCTAGCCGAGGCGGGCCTAGTCGAGGCGGGCCTAGCCGAGGCGGGCCTAGCCGAGGCGGGCGATGGCCTGCCGCCGGACTTCCTGCAGGGCCGCGAGCCCAAGCTGCGCGAGAGCGACCTGATGCCGGTCGAGTGGCCGCCGGATCCGGAGCTGGAGTGGTGCCCGCCGGGGCACGGCGACCTCTACACCGCACTCGCCGCGTCCGGTACGCTGGATGCCCTGCTGGCGGCCGGCCTGCGCTGGTGCTTCGTCTCCAACTCGGACAACCTGGGGGCGCTGGCCGACGTACGCCTCGCGGCCTGGATCTCCGCCGAGGGCCTGCCATTCGCGATGGAAGCCGTCCGCGGCACCGCGGCGGACCGCAAGGGCGGCCACCTGGCCCGCCACCAAGGGCGCACGGTGCTGCGGGAGACGGCCCAGGTGCCCGAGGGAGATCAGTCCTTCACCGACGTCGAGCGGTGGCGGTACTACAACACCAACAACCTCTGGATCGACCTGCGGGCGCTGCAGGAGCTGCAGGCCGCGGACCCCGGCGCCCCGGTGCTGCCGCTCATCGTCAACCGCAAGACCGTGGACCCGACGGACCCGAGCAGTACGCCGGTGATCCAGCTGGAGACGGCGATGGGCGCGGCCATCGGCTCGATCGAGGGGGCGCGGGCGGTGCAGGTTCCCCGGACCCGGTTCGCCCCGGTCAAGACCACCGACGACCTGCTAGTGGTGCGCTCCGACGCCTACGAACTCAACGCCGATGGCCGGCTGGCTCCGACCTTCGACGGTCCCTCGCCCGTGGTGACGCTCGACCGCGACCGCTTCCGGCTGCTGCCGGACTTCGAGCGGCGCTTCCCGGCCGGACCACCGTCGCTGCGGCGGTGCCGTCGACTGCAGGTCGAGGGCGATGTCACCTTCGGCGTGGACGTGGTGGTCGAGGGCGACGTGCGGATTACCGGTCCTCGGCACGTTGCCGACGGCGAGGTGCTGCGCGGCTGATGTGGCCAGAGGTCAGGCGGGGCGCGTCCCTGGACTCAGGTCCTGCCCCGCGGCGCCGGCTGCCGTTCAAGGAGATCGCCTGCTGACGGCCTAAGGGGTCGGAGCCGGAAGTTCGTAGGGGATCGTCGCACGACAGGAAGGGAACCTGGCCAGCTTCACCCGGCTACGGCACAGCCGGTACGGCGTGTCGCGGTCGCGTCCGATGCCGACGGCGGGTGAAGGCGCTCGGGGCAACCAGCTTCA